>CAZQSC010000109.1:0-8327 GCA_964595705.1 uncultured bacterium
TTACAGATGCAAAATTTATGGCAAGGTGCTTTTTATGGGTTAGCCTTTGGGATAGGTAAACTTATTTCCCCGTTAATTCCGTTAGGGATTTTAGCCAGTACCGCGCCTATCATGGTGATTAAAAGTCATAGAGTATATAGCTTTTTCAGCCGGCTCTGTGGATTCTTACTCTTTCTTATGGGAGTCAACTTGGTTGTCGTTAAGCTATTAATTTATAGATAACATGAACAAGGCCCGGACTGAACCCCCTTGCAAAAGACAAGGGGTTAAGTTATATTGTAGTACAAGGTCCCCTCTGCAAGGAGGTGCACGATGGCTCAAAGCAGAGGCAGATTTTCACGGGAATTCAAGCTCAGAGTGATTCGGGAGTTTGAGGCTGAAAAGTATGTGCCCGAGGTTGCCCGCAGCTATTAAGTGCATCCCGCCATCCTTGCACGTTGAAGAAGAGAGTATCAGCAGAATTTGGCTACAAACGAGAGAAGGTGAACAAGAGAGATTCAAAGTTGCTTAACTGGTGGTCTCATTTGGGGAAGGCACTCCAGAATAGAATATACTGACTATGCGCATTCGAGCTCATCACCTTTTATGTATGCAGGGATTCCGAGGATTAGGGTATAACCAGAAATTTATAGATAACATGAGTAAAATAATTGAAACTATAAGATCCCATCCTAATTTATGGATAGAGATAACCGAGGAATGTGATTGTTTTTGTTCAGCCTGTCCCCATAAAATAGATGGCATATGTCAAAAGGAGAAAGATAGCTTCCAAAAAATTCGGAATTTAGACCGCCAAGTTTTAACAAGATTGGGATTGAGGGCAAGAGAGAAGATTTTAGCAAAAGACATCCCTTCTTTAGTAGAGGAAAATTTGGGAGATACCGTTACCTTACAAAATATTTGCCAGGATTGTGATTGGAAAAAAGTGTGCACTTGGTTTGTATCCCGGAAGATCCAAGGATAAGGGCGTGAAATGAAAGGGACTTTCAGATGAGGGCAATGATTGCTTTAGAGGATGGAAGAATATTTGAAGGCAGAGCTTTTGGCGCTACTGGTGAAAAAACAGGAGAAGTAGTCTTTAATACCAGCATGATGGGCTATCAAGAGATACTTACCGACCCTTCCTACCGCGGGCAAATAGTCACCATGACCTATCCGTTAATAGGAAATTATGGGGTGAATGAAGAGGACTTTGAGTCTGTCAAACCTCAGGTAGAAGGGTTTATCGTTAAAGAATACAGCCGCATATTCAGTAACTGGCGTGCCCGAAAGAGCCTCGATGAATTCTTGAAAGAAAACAACATTTTGGGAATTGAAGGGGTGGATACACGGGCCCTAACCAGGCACATAAGATGCGCTGGAGCAATGAAAGCAATTATCTCTACAGAAGATCTGGATAAAGATAGCTTGATTGAAAAAGCTCGGGCCTCTCCTGGTTTAGTCGGCCGGGATTTAGTTAAGGAGGTTACCTGCCAGAGAGTTTATCAATGGAGCAAAAATGGTAAGTACAGGGTTTTGGTTATTGATTGTGGAGTTAAGCACAATATTCTCAGAGAATTGGCTAAAGCCCACTGCCAGGTAACAGTTGCGCCAGCTTCCATGAAATTAGAAGATATTTTAAAAATAGAGCCTGATGGTCTGCTCCTTTCTAATGGCCCAGGAGACCCGGCAGGAGTTCCTTATCTAGCCGAAACTATTAAGAGAGTGATCTCTCGGTTACCAAACTTGCCCATTATGGGTATCTGTTTAGGGCATCAGATACTGGGATTAGCGCTGGGCGGAAAAACCTACAAGCTTAAGTTTGGCCACCGGGGAGGCAATCAGCCGGTAAAGGACTTATCGACAGGAAAGGTGAGTATTACCTCTCAAAATCATGGTTTTTGCGTTGACATAAGATCCCTGAAAGATAAAGAAGTAGAAGTGACCCATATAAATCTAAATGATCACACATTAGAGGGAATGAGGCATAAAAGGTATCCCATTTTTTCAGTTCAGTATCATCCTGAGGCCTCTCCGGGACCGCACGATGTTAAGTATCTATTTACACAATTTATAAAGCTGATGGAGAAAAATCAATAACCGGAAGGGAAATATGCCGAAAAGAGAAGACATAAGGAAAATATTAATCATCGGTTCGGGCCCAATTGTAATTGGCCAGGCCTGTGAGTTTGACTATTCGGGAACCCAAGCTTGCAAGGCCTTAAGGCAGGAGGGGTTTGAGGTGGTACTGGTGAACTCAAATCCGGCAACAATTATGACTGACCCGGAGATGGCCGAACGTACCTATATAGAGCCAATTACCCCTGAGGTTGTAGAGAAGATTATTGAAATTGAAAGGCCAGAGGCCCTTTTGCCCACTCTGGGCGGACAGACAGGACTGAATGTGGCAGTAGCTTTGTCTAAGAGAGGAATTTTGAAAAAGTTTAATGTGGAATTGATTGGCGCCAAACTTGAAGCAATTGAAAAGGCTGAAGATAGAATTCTTTTCAAACAGGCTATGGAGAGAATAGGCCTACCTATGCCCAGAAGTCATTCTGCCTATTCGGTTGATGAAGCAATTAGCATTGCTCAACAGATAGGCTATCCAGTTGTTATCAGGCCAGCCTATACCTTAGGGGGCACGGGGGGTGGAATTGCCTATAATATTGAGGAATTAAAGGAGATTGCTGCAAGAGGCATAGACATAAGTCGTATTGGCCAAGTTCTGATTGAGGAGTCTGTAATCGGCTGGAAGGAATATGAACTTGAAGTAATGCGCGACCTTAAGGATAATGTGGTAATTATCTGCTCCATTGAAAACTTTGACCCTATGGGTATTCACACTGGCGATTCGATTACTGTAGCGCCAGCGCAGACTCTATCGGATAAAGAGTATCAATTTATGAGAGATGCAGCAATTTCGATTATCCGAGAGATAGGGGTTGAGACTGGCGGTTCAAATATCCAATTTGCAGTAAATCCAGAAAACGGCCGGATGGTAGTGATTGAGATGAACCCTCGGGTATCTCGCTCATCTGCTCTTGCCTCCAAAGCAACAGGATTCCCCATTGCCAAGATTGCCGCTAAGCTGGCAGTAGGATTCACCTTAGACGAGATCCCCAATGATATCACTAGAGAGACCCCGGCCTCATTTGAGCCAACTATTGACTATGTGGTGGTCAAATATCCTCGCTGGACATTTGAAAAATTCCCTCAGGCAAGTCGAGTGTTAACTACTCAGATGAGATCCGTTGGTGAGGCAATGGCTATCGGCAGGACCTTTAAAGAGGCTCTGCAGAAGGCGATTCGTTCTATGGAGATCGGAAGGTTCGGGCTGGCTGCGGGTAGTGATAATTTGCGGAGATTAGAGAGAGATATCTTAGAAGAAAAATTGATTACCCCTGATTCAGAAAGGGTCTTCTATATCTACCAGGCTTATCACTCAGGAATGGGTCTAGATGAGATTCATCGATTGACAAAGATAGATCCATGGTTTTTGTCTCAACTTAAAGATATTTATGACCTTGAGATAGAATTGTCCTCCCGTAGTGTAGAATCTGTTCCTGTGGATTTACTTCGTAAGGCAAAAGAATATGGCTTCTCAGACCATAGCCTGGCCCGAATCTTTTCAACAAATGAGAAGGCAATAAGAGATTTGAGGGAGAGAAGAACGATTCTGCCCACATACAAGATGGTGGATACGTGTGCCGCGGAGTTCGAGGCAGTAACGCCATATTATTACTCTACCTATGAGTCAGAAGATGAGGTTAAACCTTCAACCAGTAAAAAAGTAATGATCTTAGGAGGCGGCCCTAATAGAATAGGCCAGGGTATAGAGTTTGACTACGCCTGTGTGCATGCTGCTTTTGCTTTAAGGGAAGAAGGTTTTGAAACCATAATGGTAAATTCTAACCCTGAGACAGTCTCTACTGATTATGATACCTCTGACCGCCTTTATTTTGAACCTTTAACTGTGGAAGATGTGCTGAATATCTATGAGAAGGAGGAGCCGATAGGTGTTATTGTGCAATTTGGTGGACAGACCCCGCTGAATTTAGCTAAAGATTTAGAGAAAAATGGAGTAAAAATATTGGGAACTTCTCCGGAGAGTATAGATATAGCTGAGGATAGAGAAAGATTTAAGGCTATTTTAGAGAAACTCTCTGTTCCACAGCCGGAAAGTGGAACAGCTCGCTCATTTGAAGATGCTCTGGTGATTGCAAAAAAAATAGGCTATCCATTGATGGTTCGGCCCTCTTATGTCTTAGGTGGCAGAGCTATGGAGATTGTCTATGATGAGGATTCATTGAGGAACTACGTGCAAACTGCGGTGGAGGTTTCTCCTCAACACCCGGTGTTGATCGATAAATTCCTCGAGAAGGCGATAGAAATAGAGGTGGATGCCATATGTGATGGAGATGAGGTCTTTATTGGTGGGATAATGGAGCATATAGAAGAAGCAGGAGTGCATTCTGGAGATAGCGCCTGCGTTCTTCCACCCCACAGTCTGAATCCAAAAGTGATCAGCACTATTAAAGACTATACTCGTTCTCTGGCAAAGGAGCTTAAGGTCATCGGCTTAATTAACATTCAATATGCCCTCTTGGGTGAGAGTGTCTATGTCCTAGAGGTGAATCCCAGGGCATCAAGGACAGTGCCTTTCGTGAGCAAGGCTACAGGTGTCCCTTTGGCTAAGGTGGCTACGAAGATAATGATAGGCAAGAAATTACGCGATTTTAACTTGTCAAAAGAAAAAAATCTAAGTTATGTTGCAGTCAAAGAGGCTGTTTTTCCGTTTTCTAAGTTTCCTGAGGTTGACCCTATTCTGGGACCTGAGATGAAAGCAACAGGAGAGGTGATGGGCATTGCCTCTTCATTTGGGTTGGCGTTTTGCAAAGCTGAAGAAGCAGCGGAGATGAAACTGCCTGTTGAAGGAACAGTCCTGATATCAGTTGCGGATAGAGATAAAAAAGAGATTGTAGAAGTGGCGGACAGGCTCAATAAGCTGGGTTTTAAAATACTGGCAACAAAAGGGACAAAGGGTTTTTTGGGAAAGAAAGGAATAAGATGTGAGTTGGCATTGAAGCTGCACGAAGGCCGTCCTAATATAATTGATGATATTCTCAACAAGCGGATACAGATGATAATCAATACCCCTGTAGGCAGGGAGAGTAAATATGACGATAGTTATATCAGAAAAGCCGCTATTCAGTACAAAGTCCCCTATATAACTACAATTGCCGCAGCTATAGCAACTGTAGAGGGAATGGAAACAGCCAAATATGGAGGCATAGAGATAAAATCTATTCAGGAATATCATGCCTGCTCTCGTTAGATAGCATAGAGATCCATTTAACCACAGAGTCGCAGAGGACAAAGAAACCCATCTTAACTCCGTCAAATTTATGTAACTACATTTAGTGACTGAACCTCTCCACTTCTCAGATGAAACCTTCTCAAGATGCGCCTCCGTTATCTAACAGGGTTAACTTATTGCTTTCTCTGCCTGTGGCGGCTTACCTTGGTTAGCCATTATGCACCTGTTTGTCGGAATGGTTCCTCTACATTTGCTGGATAGCGCCCCGCTCAATGGCCACAAACAGAGATTCGAGTGAGACAAGGAAGGTTTTTCAACTCCGAGTCCCGTAAACCTATGAGAATGCCGTTGACATTTAACCTGCCCTCATGTATATTAAACCACAGAGTCAGGTCTATTTGGATTTGCTCTATCGGACTACTACTCTTTCCTCAGAAATCGGTTAGGTGGCCTGAAAAATCGCTCCAAGTTTTGGTATTTTTCTTTTGGCAACCAAAAACAACCTAACAGCGAGCGCTAATGGCCCTGGGGAATATGGAAATTATGAGCAGGAAAACGCCAGCAAATTCCTTAAGTTTCTTTCGCTTAGCTGCTGAGTACCTGGCACGCGAAGAGCTTGAAGAGGCCATAAGGTTCTGTAAGGAGGGATTAAAAGCCGATCCTTATTGTATCACCGGCCATATAATCCTGGGCAAGTGTTATCTGGCAGCCTCCTGCTTTAAGGAGGCAAGAAGGGAGTTTAAAAGAGTGCTCCGCTTTGATCCCAACAATACGGCTGCCCTTTGCTATCTGGCTGAAATCAACCAGGCTCTGGGCCAAACCAGATTGGCTCTGAGTAACCTTACGAGAGCACTGAGGCTGGATCCGTTGGCCCCAGGGCTCAAGGATAAGGTCGATTTCCTCCGGGAGGAATTAGGGTTTTCTCGAGGGACACTGGCTATAAAATCAGCCCCTGAGGAGGATATTACATCGAAGTACTCCCAACTTGCTACTCCTACTTTAGCAGAGATATATGCAACTCAAGGTTGTATAAAAAGGGCCATAGACATCTATCGCCAGATTTTGGACCAGAATCCAGAGGATCAGCAAACAAAACAGAGATTGGCTCAACTGGAGAACCAACTGGCAACCTCAGAGCAATCGGATGAACAACAGGGTTGAAAAACTCCGGGCAAAACTGGCGGAAGAACAGTTAGAGAGCTTCCTGGTTTCCTCTTCGGTAAATATCCTCTACCTCACTGGCCTCTCCAGTTCTAATGCCCTCCTTCTGATCGGGCTCGAAGGGGAGTTTCTCATCACCGACTTCCGTTACGAAGAAGAAGCCCGATTGAAAACCTCTGGCTGTGAGATCAGAATCACCCAGAACCAACTCTGGGAAGAATTCTCTCTGCTCCCCCCAAGAGTGCTCGGAGAGAAGATGGGCTTTGAAAGCCAACACCTCCCCTTTGAGCAGTATCTGAAGCTTAAAGAAACCCTCCCCTCTTCTGTATCCTTAGTACCCAAAAGGGATTTAATAGAAAGCTTCTCTGTGATTAAAGATAAGGGTGAGATTGAGAAGATCCGACGGGCAGTGGAAATCACCGATAGGGTGTTTGAACAGATACTGCCCCTGCTGAAACCGGGGATCAGTGAACAGGAGCTGGCGGCTGAGATTGACTACCGGATCAGGAAGTCAGGAGGGGAAAGGGCCGCTTTTAACACTATTGTGGCCTCGGGAGAAAGGTCATCTATGCCCCATGCCACCCCCACCGGACGGAAGCTCCGAAGTGGAGAGCTGGTGTTGATGGACTTCGGTGCTGTCTTTGAGGGCTATGCCTCCGACTTTACTCGCACCGTAGTGCTCGGGGAGGCTACCTGGGAGCAGAAACAGAGGTATGAGCTGGTGCGTCAGGCCCAGAGAGAGGCAATCAGAAGGGCTAAAGCTGGAATGAATTCCAGGGAACTGGACAAGACGGCACGCCAGATCATTGAAAACGCAGGCTATGGACCGAACTTTCGCCATTCCTTAGGCCACGGCGTCGGGCTGCAGATACACGAAGCACCCCGTATCTGCTGGAAAGACGACAGCATCTTAAGACCTGGCATGGTGCTTACTGTGGAACCAGGCATCTATATCCCCAGTTGGGGAGGCATCAGAATAGAGAATATAATACTAATTAAAGAAGACGGCTGTGAAGAGCTAACCAAGACAACGACGGAGCTTATCTGCCTACATTCCTAAACAACCAAGCAGAGCTTTTACAAAAGATTTTTAAAATTGGAGACATAAGGGACGCAAGTTCCTTTACCAGAAAAGTAACCAAAAGATGCGCGCCTTCCGTAGGCGTAAGGCAGAAGCAGGGTCGAAGTGCTTAAGGTGATAAGCTCCGCAGAGGGCTGTTCTGGTTCAGCTCGCTGCGGAGGGAAAGCGCAATTCTCCCTATGTACCCTCGATAAATTGCCACCCTAGAGCATAGAGAGATAAATTTACGTTGCTCAGTTTCTTATCGAAAAATCCTGATGGAGGCAAAGCAGATGGCTACAACTGCAGATTTCAGAAATGGAATGGTTATTAAACTTGAAGGACAACTGTTCATTATTGTGGAATTTCAACATGTCAAACCTGGCAAAGGGGGTGCATTTGTTCGCACCAAACTGAAGAATGTGAAGACAAAGGCGGTGCTTGACAAAACCTTCCGGGCGGGAGAAAGAGTGGAAGAGGTACGCTTGGAGAGAAGACAGATGCAGTATCTTTACAACACAGAAGATATTTATTATTTTATGGACACCGAAACCTACGATCAACTCCCCATACCTGTGGAGCAGGTCGGCCAGGCTCGAGAATTTTTGAAGGAGGGGGAGACAGTAGCGGTCCTCACTTGCGAAAGCAGGCCTGTGGGGATAGAACTCCCCATTTTTGTGAATCTGAAGGTGGTCGAGACCGCACCCGGGGTTAAGGGCGACACGGCCTCAGGTGGGGCGAAGCCAGCAACCTTAGAGACCGGAGCAGTGATTCAGGTACCCCTGTTTGTCAAAGCCGGCGACACAGTGA
>CAZQSC010000110.1:0-8321 GCA_964595705.1 uncultured bacterium
CCCCTGGCTTATTTGACACAGGTGCAGATTCTGTCGGAAAAATGGAGTTGTTGCCGGTACTATGGGCTCACTTCAGATATCTATTTCTGTGGGAGGGCTCTCCAGCGCCCGATTTCATCGGCGTCGGGAGACGATTCCATCGGCGTCTGGAGACGCCTCCTACAAGGTAAAATGGAACACGTCTTCTGTGAAATTGCCATTTTGGAGCAAGAGATAGAAAAATCTTTACAGGGGCTTTTCCGAATCTGGGTTAAATTTTATTCACGGAGTTAACGGATGGAACAGCTTAACTGGCGAGTGATCTTATTCGGTGCCAATTACATCCCTCAGGTCGGCATGATCGAAGATTTCTCGCCCTTCTGGATCATGGACAGATGGACCCCAGAACGAATGGAGAAGGACTTCCGCATAATGGTCGCTTTGGGGATGTCGGCTGTGAGATTTCATATTTCACCAGGTAATCCTTATCAGGTTGAATATCCAGGACTTAAGCCAGGTAAGTATTTAGAAATGCTTGACCTGGCAGTAGACTTTCAGGACAGATACAGAATAGAAATACTGTTGGATATTGGGCATGATTTCGAAAGCATTACCGAAGAAGCTGTAAAACTGTACGTAGGAAGGTACAAAGGACGGATCAAGTACTACCAGCTTGGAAATGAGATTTACGAATTTTTGTCTGAAAAAGAAAATTTTATGAGCATTATAAACTTAATCAAGCTGGGAAAATCTATTGATCCCCAGGCCAAATTTTCGGCCGATGTTAAACCCAAGGACCTTTACCGATACCGGGAGGAATGTCCCGAAGCCTTCGCTCAGTTGGACTTCCATCCGATCCACTTCTACTGTCCCGTGGATTACCACGGGTGGGACGAGGTCAGCCTGGATGTTTATTCCCGCTTCTGCTCCACAGATCAACAGGTGGAGTATCCAGAGGATTACTATGTGATCAAATGGGGACGAGGTAGAGGGTTCGGTGGATTGAACAAGGAGAGATGGGTCACCGAAATTTGCGCCCAGGGATATTTTCGTTGGGGGAACGTCACTCCACCCGAGATAATGCAGCGTGGCTGGAGCAGAGTTGTGGAGGCCAGTCGAGTGGATAACGGACCTGCCAGGGTCTTTCACCATTGCTTCCGGGATAAGATGAGCTGGCGGGAATTCGGTCTTGGTCAGTCGGGCCTGGTCTACCTGGACGGTGCTCCCAAACCTGTGGCCTGGACGTTCAGGAACGAAGCGCTGGACCTGCTTCCGGATTCCGATGTCAGGAAATGGATAAGGCTCTCCCTGGAGCCGGTATCTGAGGGACAGGAGGAAGCCCGGGTAGCCATAACCAACCTATACGATCAGGAGGTCGCCTGTGAACTGCAGCTTGTGGCTGGAAATCAGGAAGGGAGGGAGAGGAGGGTAAGGATATCGCCCCAAAGCAAATTTGAAACCTCCCTGCCCTTGGATGGCTTCAGCTTCCCTCCGGGGCGAAGCAACCTGTTTGTGAAGCTGACATGGCAGGGCAGGGAGGTCTGGGCCTACAACACCGTCCTCAAGCACAAGAAGCTCGCCTTAGATAGAATCCCCCCTTTCAAAGGAGTCGTCTACCCCGACGGACTCGAACCTGTCTTTGAGTTCCTGAACCGATACGGAGCAGGCCTCCCCCTCATCACCGGGCCCTTTATCGATCAGGAATGCGAAATGGCATATCGATTGAAATGTGTACTCGATAGTCAACTGGGTGGTAACTGTCAGGTTTACGGAAGCATGGATTGTCTGGAAGCAACACAAAAACCCTTTGCTCTAGTGTGCAGTGCCGAATTTAATCCAATTGGTCAAATTATTTATCCTTCTATTCCTCCCGGAAAAAAGCCTGAGGTTTTACTTAAAGAGGACGCAGTCGGATTTGTGCAGATTGTAAAACAGCCATTTGGGCAGGACAGAAACTGCTGGAGCCAGCTTCACATTGGCATCCGCCATCCTAAACGAGTGCCTGAGATGCTTTACATTGGAGCTCGCAATCTGGAGGGATTGAAGGCTGCTACTTACGATCTTATTCGTCGAATGTGGTCTAATACCCTGGGTACAGAGGTTCTCCAGGTGAAGGCGAAGGATATGCTCGATGTCTGAACGCTCGTCAGGGCTCTTAATACAATTTGCTGGAGTGAATATCTCAAATGTTTAACCTTTAATACCGGAGAAATAGCATGAATATAATTCTCATCGTTTCAGACACTTTCCGGAGGGATCATCTGGGTTGCTGCGGTAACACTTGGATATCCACACCCAACCTGGACAAGTTGGCCCGAGATTCAGTGGTCTTCGATAGAGCCTACGCTGCTTCTTTCCCTACGGTCCCAAATCGTTACGATCTGTTAACTGGCAGATACACCTATACCTACGGCTGCTGGCAGCCCTTACCTGAGGACGAGGTTGTGCTCCCTGAGATACTAAGGGAGGCGGGGTACGTGACCATGCACATAGCCGATACCCCACACCATTTGGAGGAGGGCTTCCACTTCGACAGGGGGTTCGACGGATGGATTTGGATCAGGGGACAAGAACACGAACGCTATATGACCGACCACTTCGATGTGGAGCTCCCTTGTTCTCCGGAGAAGCTCAGGAACCCCGAAGGGGTGAAGAAATACCTGCACAACACGAGGGACCGGCGCTATGAGTCCGATTACTTCGTGGCTCAGACAATGACCGAGGCCATCCGGTGGCTAGAGCACAACTACCGGCACGAGAAGTTCTTCCTATATGTGGACACCTTCGATCCCCACGAACCCTGGGACCCACCCCGATGGTACGTAGACCGCTATGATCCAGGGTATCGAGGTGAGGAGGTGATCTATCCAAGGTATGCGCCTGCTGATTATCTTTCTCCGGAGGAGTTAAAACACATGCGCGCCCTCTACGCCGGAGAGGTCACCATGGTCGACCGTTGGGTGGGAATGCTTCTCCAAAAGATTGAGGATATGGGCCTGTTTGATAACACTGCTATCATCTTCACCACGGACCACGGCTTCTACCACGGCGAGCATGGACTTACTGGCAAAAGCCTGATCACAGATGAATTCAAGGGGTATGCCCCACTTTATGAGGAGGTTGCCCATATTCCTCTTCTTATTCGAATACCAAGAGCACAGCACTTTCGTTGTGGCGAATTAGTACAGCCGCCAGACTTGATGCCTACTATGTTGGAACTTGCCGGTGCTAAAGATCCAGGTACTATGGATGGTAAATCGCTTATGCCACTACTTAAAGGGGAAAAGCTTAATCTACGAGAATTTGCTGTTACTTCTCCCTCCATTATTCACGGTACAGTTGGAGGACTTCGAACTACCATTACTACCAAAGAATGGTCTTTCATTTACGCTGGATTGGGTGAAATCCAAGATGAAAAGGAGACTAAGGACGTAGACGGGATCGCCATGAAGCTCAGGGCTCTGGGTCAATCTTTTGGCCATGAGCTTTACCACCTCCCCTCAGACCCTGGTCAGGAAAGGAATCTGTTCCCCGAGAAGAAGGATATTGCGGAGGGGCTTCGGGTCCGGTATACTGAATTCCTGGAATCCTTAGGGACAAAGGAGGAGTATCTCAAGTACTGGAGAGGCCTGTAGCAAGTTCGGACACTTCGGGAGGTAGCTAAAAATGTACGTCGAGCGATTCGTCCGGTTAAGCGAATTGCCGCTTTTTGCTCCTGCCGATTACAACTGGCCTATAGGACATCTTTGTAAGAAAGTTAAGCGTTATTTATAAAAATATTGGGAAAAAATATTCAATAAGTTTTTCAAGAGGGGTAAGTAATCGTTTTAATTCTGTTTTTCGATGAGCCGAGGATTTAAATTTTGTTTTATCATGCCATATTTCCATAATCGTACGGATGACTCGTTCAGCTTTTCCATTGCTTTTTTGGATTTCTCTCTTTCGTAAATTTTGGTTCAATCTTTTGTTCTTTACATAATTTCATGAAGGCGTGATGCTCAGGATTACCTCTAAATTCTTTATCATTATTTGAATAAGCAATCTCTATGGTACAAACACATTCTTCAACGACTTGTTCCAGGAATCGCTTAGCTCTCGGTTTAACGGGGTCGCTTTATTTATCTATCAAGATGGGAGACAATATAACATTCCCTCTACCGGAGCCCCAACTTCCGTGGAAAAGGCTGTCCCTACGAGATAGGAGGGTGATGGCCCTTAATAATTAAGATAGATGAACTAACCTCTTTATCAAAAGCTAGTTATGACAAAAAGCTATCTTTGGAACCAATATCATACAGTGTCCCAAAAGGTTCTCATATGTCAACTCAGTGTTTAAGGAACACCACCGATAGGAGGAAAAGGGATGGAAAAGAAACCGAACATAATGATCTTCATCATGGACACCCAGAGGGTGGACAACCTCTCCTGCTACGGCTACGCTAAGAAGACCACCCCGAACTTGGAGAGGATAGCTCGTGAGGGGACAACCTTCCTGAACAACATCACTCCTGCTGTCTGGACGCTCCCCTCTCATGCCTCGCTCTTCACGGGAATGTACCAATCCGGCCACGGAGCAGGGGCGTCGTACGACTTCCTCCCGGAAAGGCCTACCACTTTGGCGGAGGTCCTGAGTTCGCAGGGGTACAGGACAGTGGCCTTCTTCGGAAACGAGTGGGCGGCCATCACCGGTAAGGGTTTCAGGGAGATATCCTTAGTCAAGAAGGTGGACCCCGAGAATCCCGACAAGGGTTCCCTCCACAGGGTCAGGATGGCCATAGATTGGTTTGAGAGGAACTACGACGGGAAGGAGCCCTTCTTCATGTTCGTCCAGTTCATGGAGCCCCACCTCCCCTGTTGGCCTCCCGAGCCCTTCAGGAGCAAGTTCCTCCTGGAGGACGTCACGGAGGAGGAAGCGAGGAAGGTCAACCAGGATCCGAACTTGGTGCGGGCAGGGAAGGTGCGGATGAGTGAGAGGGACTGGGCCATATTGAGGTCGCTGTACGACGGGGAGACTGCCACCCTGGATCACAGGATGGGTATGCTCTTCGACTACCTCCGGGAACGGGGGATAATGGAGGATACCCTCCTGATCGTAGCCGCCGACCACGGGGACATGAGGGGGGAACACGATTACATGGGAAGGTTCCAGCTTATGGGGCACCACCTCTGCGTGTACGAGGAGCTGATCCGGGTGCCCCTGATCGTCAGGTATCCCGAGGTCTTCCCCCCAGGGATCAAGGTGGATGCTCTGGTCCAGACCCTCGACATATTCCCCACCATAGTCGAGCTCTTAGGAATAAGGGACGAAAGGCTGGAAGGCCAGCTTCAAGGGCGTAGTCTTCTTCCCACCCTCAGGGGAGAACATGTGAGGGAATGGGCCCTCACGGAGTACCAAAAGAGCCTCCTCATGTCCGACAGGGTGATGATGGTGGATCCGGACGTCGACTTCAGGATGTTCAACAGGTGGCTGAAGTCTTATCGGACCTTGAGGTACAAATACATTTGGACTTCGGACGGAAGAGATGAGCTCTACGACCTTTCTGAGGACCCGGAGGAGAGACGCAACTTGGCGGACGAGATGTCGGAGAAGACGGAGGAGATGAGGGGGCAATTGGAAAGCTTCCTGCTTTCGATGGAGATGCACGACTACGGCGACATGCTGCACAGTTGTAAGAAAGCAGAGAACCTAAAGAGGCTTAAGGCCTGGGGCTTCTACAGGGAGATCGAGAGCTGGCCGTGACACTGCGAGCCGTTTGAGGCGTTTGTGAAGGAGGGATGATGCTGGACAAGGTCGCAGAAGCCGTGCCCTATCGCATCGTAGAGGTGAGCGGCACGCCTTACGAACGGGGAACGGCATACGGAGGGGCTATAAAGGATATATTGCCCCGCTTCCTCCGAGATGAGTTCTACGACCGCTGGAGCGACGGGAAGAAGATGAGGAATTTCGGGAGCAGGTGCTTGGAAGGAATGGAGGAATGGACCCCGAAGACGGCCGAGTTCGTAAGGGGCTTCTCCGATGCGACAGGGCTCCCTCCTGATGAGCTGGCCATGGTCCAGGCCCACGAGGAGTTCGTCCATGGGGTCCCGGAGCCACATTGCAGCATCGTGGGCGCAGCACTTGGGGAGACCGCCACGGGCAAGATATACCTCGGACAGAACTGGGACTGGCGGACATCCATGAACAAGTTCAAGCTACTTTTCAAGCAGAGGACCGAGAGGGGCCTGAGGATCTTGACCTACGCCTTCGGGGGACTTTGGAGCTGTGCCGGGATGAACTCGGCCGGGATAGCGCTCTGCTGGACGAGCGCTTATCATTCCAAGCCCGAGCTTAAAGGGGAGGCCAGGGAGGGTGTCCCAACGTATGCCATCATAGCCGAGGTCCTGGAGGAGGAGAAGCTTGAGGATGCCGTCGAGCTTGTGATGTCCTGCCCCAACGCAGGCTGGTTCATATTCTCTTTAGCCTCAGCTGAGGGGAAACTCGCTAAGATAGAGGCATCTCCTGAGTCCAAGGCCCTCACGTATCCGAGGTCCTTCATAGCGACATCAGGCGGAAGCTTCCAGAGCGATGAGGTCCTCTCGGGGCTTGGATGGGAGGACCTGCCACCCTTCCAGCCTACTGCGGCACGTCTTGCCCAGCTCCTCGTGGCGCATTCAGGTGAGCTTTCCCCCGAACTACTCCTGCGCTTCTTAGCCTCCCACCTCCCGGAGGATGTGAAGGGGAGCATATGCGAACACGGTGTAGGCCACGCAACTCTGGACAGCATGCTGTTCAGCCCTTCCGAGGGAAGGTGTTGGTTCGTGCCGGGGCCTCCCTGCAGGAACAGGGCTTTCGAGGTCGAGGTAAAGACAGGAGGGTGAAATGAGGGTGCGGGAGATGACCTCCAGGGAGAGAACCTTGGCCGCCATCGATCACCAGGAACCGGACAGGGTTCCCATCTTCTTCAGGAGGGTGGCGCCCTTGAACCACCTCTGGAAGGACGAATACGAGCGTGTGGACGTGCTTCTGGGTATGGGCGTGGACGAGAAGATGACGATAAAGATCGAGCCGGGCATACATCCGGATGTCAGGATAAGGGACTGGTTCGAAGAGGGGAGCGACCCGAGATACCGGCTCGCATGCAGGGAATACGAGACCCCCAAAGGGGTTCTCAGGGCCGTCATGCGCTGCACCGAAGACTATTCCTACGAAGACGGTGTCCCCTTAGCCTCTGACCACAACATCTCCCGGGGTGTCGAATTTCCCGTGAAGGGTCGGGATGACCTTCCGAAGCTCGCTTACCTGCTTCGTGAGCCGGACAGGGAGGACATCGCCCGATTTCGGGAGGATGCTCGAAGGAAGAAGGAGTTTGCAGCCCGAAGGGGAATCTTGGTCGAAGGCTACGGCGGCCCTGGTGGGGACTTGGCGTTCTGGCTTTGTGGTACGAACCTGTATTACCTTGTGCAGGACGATCCGGATTTCGGGGAAGAACTAATGGAGATGATATACAACATAGATCTCAAATGCATGGAGATAGTGCTCGACGAGGGGGTGGACATCATAGATGCCAGGGGGTGTTACGAGACAGCGCCCATGTGGTCACCTCAGCTTTACGATAAGCTCTTTGCCCCCAGGTTGGAGAAGAAGGCCAAGTTGGTTCACCAGGCTGGAGCTAAGTTCTCTTATTTCACCGAAGGATTGCTGATGCCCCATTTGGATAGCTTATTGAGGATAGGTGTAGATGTGGTGAACGGCATACAGCCGGGCGATGCCAACGATATGTCCGCCCTTAAACAGGCGATGGGCCATCGCATCTGTCTGTGGGGAGGCATAAATCCACACGAGGTTATCGAGCGAGGTACACAGGACGACGTCCGCCGTGCGGTTATCGAGGTGATCCTTGCGGCAGCCCCAGGGGGCGGGTTTGTCCTCTCGACCAGTGGTAGCATCTACCGCACCGATTGTTATGATAATGTGGTCACCTACATCGAGATGGCGCATCAGTTTGGCACTTATCCAATTAACACATCAAGGCTAAAAGCTGAGCTGAGGCAGTCTTCCCCATAGTTCCCAGTTCCTTCTGCTTGAATCCAGGTTGTCCAGACTGTCAACACAAAATAGGGAAGTGGACATGGCCGAAAAGCTCGCTATATTGGGAGGGGAGCCCGCTGTAAGGATAAGGGACCCTGAAAGGTGGAGGAGACTCTCCTCATCCTGGAAGGTGAAGGTCGAGGGGCGGTGGTCCTCTTTGCCGAGGAGAGAAAAAGCATCTGTTGGACAGGGAAAGGAGGATACTTGCGATGGCCACTTTGTTGATCGGCTACGACGTGGAGGTGCGGGACCCGAGCTCGGATATCACCAAGAA
>CAZQSC010000111.1:0-8262 GCA_964595705.1 uncultured bacterium
CTGCAAGGCCCGCTGGTATTTTGAGCCAGGACTTTCTCCCACCACCACCAGATCGGTCTTTTTGCTCACACTGGAGGCAACCTTTCCGCCCAACTGACGGATCAGCTCCCCTGCCTCCTCTCTGGTGTAATTTCTCAGTGTGCCGGTCAGCACAACAGTCTTGCCTTCAAACACCTTTCTCCGGGTGGGCTTTTCCTCTTCTTCTATTTGAACTCCTACCCCAGCCCTCTTCAGCTTCTCGATCACCCTCTGGTTCTCTGGATTAGCGAAGAAGCGCACCACGCTGGCTGCAATAGTGGGGCCAATCTCGTTGATACATTCCAATTCTTCCACTGAAGCCGCCATCAATCTGTCCAAGGAGCCGAACTGTGTGGCCAGCACTCGGGCGGCATTGCTCCCCACATGTCTTATGCCCAGGGCAAAGATGAGTCTGTCTAAGGGTCTGCTCTTGCTGGTCTGGATGGCAGAGACGAGGTTATTGGCAGATTTTTCTGCCATCCGCTCCAGGGGAATCAGTTGGTCAGTCTTCAAGTAGTAGAGGTCGGCGTAATCCTGAACCAATTCGTTTTCCACCAATTGGTTCACCACCGCCTCTCCCAGGCCTTCGATGTCCATGGCAGTTCGGGATGCAAAGTGTTGAATCCTGCGACGAAGCTGAGCCGGGCACCTTAGGTTCTCGCACCTGACGGCCACCTCCTCCTCTTCTCTATGCAGGGGGGAGTTGCAAACCGGACATCTATCAGGAAAGATGAAAGGTTTGGTTCCGGCCGGTCTTTTCTCTTTAACTACCCCTACCACTTTTGGAATTACGTCGCCGCCTTTTTCGATGATGACGGTATCTCCGACGCGGATGTCTTTGCGGCGTATCTCATCCTGGTTGTGAAGAGTGGCGCGGCTGATGGTAGAGCCTGCTACCTTTACCGGGTCAAGCACAGCCACCGGGGTGACCGTTCCGGTTCTACCCACCTGGAGCACGATATCTTTAAGCAGGGTCTGAGCCTTCTCTGCCTCAAATTTGTAAGCGATTGCCCATCGGGGGTTCTTAGCCGTGCTGCCCAGCCTCCGCTGTTGATCAAGAGAGTTCACTTTAACCACTACCCCGTCAATCTCGTAAGGAAGCCGGTCTCTTTTCTCTTCCCACTCATCGCAGAATCGAAGCACATCATCAATAGAGCGGCAGCTTTTTCTGTGGGGAGGGACAATAAATCCAGCCTCTGTGAGCCAGTCCAGACACTGGGCGTGCGTCTTTAATCCATCTCCTGCGATACTCAGCCAGTAGCCGAAGAAACTTAACTTACGCTGTGCCACTAGCTTGGGATCCTGGAGCTTCAACGACCCAGCGGCGGCATTGCGAGGGTTGGCGAACAGTTTCTCCCCCATCTGCTCTCGCTCTTGGTTGATGCGGAGGAATTCTTCCTCTGAGAGATAGGCTTCTCCTCTGATCTCACACTCGGCCACAGGGGTTTTGAGCCGGAGAGGGATGGTTCTGATGGTTTTGAGATTCTGAGTGATCTCATCGCCTCTGATACCGTCTCCGCGGGTGGCCCCTTGAACCAGCAGGCCATCGCGATAAATGAGACTTATGGCCACTCCGTCTATCTTCAGCTCCGCTACATATTCCACCTCTTCTCCAGGCAATGCCGATCTTGTTCGCCGATCGAAGTCGCGCAACTCTTCTTCAGAATAGGTGTTGTCAAGGCTGAGCATCGGAGAGGAGTGCACCACCGTGGGGAACTCCTCTGTGGGCTGCCCTCCCACCCGTTGGGTAGGTGAGTCGGGCTTGACCAGCTCGGGATGCTGCCGCTCCAACTCGATCAGCTCCCGCATTAACTGGTCGTACTCATAGTCGGAGATAATCGGCTCCCCCAGGACATAATATCTGTAGTCGTGCTCACGGATTATCTCCGACAGCTCTGCAATCCTCTCCTCGGGGGTCTTCATCGCTAACCACCTCCAATGCCTTAATTGGGTGAGTGGTGATTAGTGAGCAGTTAAATGTAAATGGATGGATCTGCCTGCAAAGAGCAGCCGATCCTACCTTCTCTGTGGGTAGCTCTGTATGAACCTTTGTACGGATCTGTCGTAGGTCTTCTCCACCTCGGGAGGGAAGAAACAGGCGGGCAGCTCTCCGTGCTGCCAGTGGTACCTCATACATTCACAACAGATGCCCTTCCTTGAGCAGGGCTCGTAGCTACAGGAACACTGCTCTTTGTTCTTCTCCAGGTTCACACACTCTTTCATAGCGTTTCTCCTTATTTTTGTGGTTAGTTCTGGTTGTTAATTTTCGATAAAGGGGTTTTGCTAAGCAAGTTTTAAGTTACTGCAAAAATTTTCTGTTGTCAAGAGAAAAAGGAGCTGTCCGGTTTACTCAAAGGGTATGGAGTCTGAGCTGGTGGAAGGTTCTGTGCCGAAGGAGAGAAAAACTTGACTTTTATGTGGACGTTGTATTATAATTGAAGATATCCCCAGGGACCTCTTGCCCGGTGGAAGCGAACCCGGAAAAATCGGTTGGATCTGTGTTCTATTTTTAAAATTTGCTAAAAAAAACAAGGTTTTAGGGTCAATAATATAGAGGGGTCGTCAACAGCGTCAAGCGATATGGAAATGAGAAAGAGTTATCACTTAAATTCATCAGATAACCAAAAGGGATTTTTTCTTGACCTGGGGGAGTTTGGATAGTAAAGTATCAGGCCGAGGTGGGTGAGAGAGATGTTAAGCGGAGAAGCTTCCCAAGGGGGTATATCAGACTGGCATAGCCTCTTATTATGGGAGGCAGTTTCACAATCGAAGGACCGCCAGCGGGGAAGATATACGATATGTTTGCCTTCACCTGTGCGCATCGGACTCTCCCCTTCGGCACCAGGATCGAGGTGACCAACTTAGAGAGTGGGAAGTGGGTGATAGCTCGGGCTAACGACCGGGGCTTCTCGACGTCCGTAGCGGAGGCCTTCAGGCTTCCACAAATGACGACCTGAAGGTCACCGCTACAACCACCTGTCAAGGGACAGCAAAGGGTCGAATGGGATTTTCGAATATGACAAACATAGTTTGGGGTCAAAGACCGCGGCCCCCCAATGGCGGTCACTACAGGTCCCAATAGCTCACCTCACCAGCATAACCTTCCGAACCTTACGGAAAGAGCTGGCCTTTATCCCTATGAGATACAGCCCACTTCCGAGGGGGTGACCGAGCTCGTCCTTCCCATCCCACATCACTTTGTACCTACCAGCAGACTGTCTCCCATCCACCAACACCCTCACCTCCTCTCCAAGAAGGTTGTAAACCACAAGCCTCACATGTGAAGTCCGAGGAAGGAAGTAATTCACAACCGTAGAGGAGTTGAAGGGATTGGGGAAGATATGCCCCAAGGCGAAGTCGGAGGGCTCCAAAGACCCCCTCACTTCGGCGTCCGACTCCCTATCGGACACATCCACCCCGACCTTCTGTGGGCCTTCTTCTTTCCCTAAAGAGTAGGTCGGCTCAAGGTCTATGTATTTGCGGATCCTGATATTGTCCCAGTAGGCCCTCCACCCACTGAGGGAAAAGCCTATCTTATCTCCCGAAGTAGTACTGGTCGTCAGGGAGACGGTCCAGCCGCCGAGCTTCTCCTCGAGCACCTGCTGACCCATCGCCCAGCAGGTAAGATGTATCCACTGCGAGGTCGGAATTTCACTTATATTGCCCTCGGTGGCTCTATTCCCGCCCCCGCTTTCGGTAATGACATGCAGGCTCTGCCACCCTCCCCAGCCTACCTCAACATTGTCCGAGTTGGAGTTCCTGAAGACGAAATACATAAAGGGGTCATCGCTGTACATGTCGTAGTCGCCGTCAATGTAGAAATCCAGCTCTATGGCTATGTTGTTGTGAAGCGGGAATCGGTGATAGATTGCGTAATCCCAATCCCCCCACCGGTAATTTCCACCGGTGTCGGCGAAGAGGCACCTGCCTTCCATCGGACCTTCCTCAACCGTCCAGGTCCCCTCCTCAACCGTCCAGCCGCCCCTGCCGTCTATCGTTTGGCCTGTAGGATAGCTTTCAAAGTCCTCGAAGAACTCGAAGGTGTTCTTCCCATCGCTCTTACCTTCAACCCCGGAATTCCCGTAGTAGAGGTAGATTCTGGTGGTGCTGCCGATATGCGGGACCCTCACCCAGACCTTCGATTGCCCCCCAGCAACCCAAGTCTCAAGCCAGTAGGGAAGCTCGTAGAAATTCCCTTCACTCTCCAGAACCGGACGGACGTCATCCCCGTCAAGCTGAGCATGGGAATAGTTGAATTCTTCCGGATAAAGGGCTATCCAAACCTGATATCCGGCGACCTCGACCTCGGAGGAGATGTCCACCGGAATGCGGTAGGCGAAGGCATTGCCCTCGGCGTCGTGCCACTCGCCCTGCCAGGCGGCGACAAAAGGAACCTCCACCGTTCTCAGAATTTCCCCGACCGCTCCGTCATTATCGGTTATCGTAAGGGTTACGGTGTAGGTGCCTATCTTCTGATAGGAGTGGGAGGCCGTTACCCCCGAAGCGGTCGAACCGTCTCCGAAGTCCCATGTGTAATTCACGATCGTTCCATCCGGATCGTAGGAAGAGGAAGCATCGAAGGTTATTGCCTTATTTACAGTGGGTTTTTCCGGCGTGTGGGTGAAGTCTGCTATCGGTAAGGAGTTCTCTGCCTTGAAGATTCGGTAGTAGGACACTTCCTGCCCGTTCACCAGCCGCCGGTAGGTGAAGGTGATGCCTTCTGCGCTCACCCCAAAAGGCACGGCTGTGATGGGCTTCCCCTCCCGATCATACGGCAGGACGTTGAGGGAATCGGCCGCGCTCCAGGCCTCCAGAAGCCTCAGCGTGAGGGGAGTATCGCTCCCAAAGGGCTGACGGACGGCTATCTCGTCAGCTTTGCGCGCCTCAATTATGAAGTGTTCGCCCGAGTTTAGAGGCGCATCCCTCTCGCTGACTGGCGAGACGACCTCCCCCGAACTCAGCGGCACGTTGTTATATCCGGTGAAGATGCCGGCGATCAAATCGCCGCCGGCGCTGGTGACCAGCATCCCTTCCGGCGCTATGGTATAGCCGCCAGTGCTGTATGGATTGGCATAATCCCAGTTCCTGACTACGGTGATATCTTCGAAGACGCTCTCGCTGACGTTTTCCGACTCTGTGTAGTCGGTCATTCTCTTTCCGGTCAAACGCGCCCCCACATGCTCCTGGAACTCGGCGAGTATATCCAACCAGGGCTGATGGATATCCGGGGCGTCCAGGGCGAGGAAGAGATTGGGCCGGTAGCCGAAGGCCAGGTTCCAGCTCAGCTGGGCCTTGGACTGGCCGCCCCAGAACTGGAAGAACAGGACCTTATCGCCCATCAATATGGGCGCCATGGGGTATTCACGCCAGTTGCCCGAGCCGAAGGTGTCGTCCCAGAGGTCCTTGGCCGTGAAGGTGCTTCCCATGAAGCCGACCTCGGCCTCCGCCAGGCGGTCGTATCCTGTCTCGCTCACCAAAAGTCCCCCTTCCTCGTAGAACTTCCTGGTGTGATCTATCCAGCCCTCGGTGAAGTCCATGGGGCTGGGCTCGCTGGGGTTGAAGTCCACCCACCACTCGGTGGCGCCCAGCACGTCCTCGTACACCATATCGCTGGGAAGCACCTGGGTCATCTCCTCAATCATTTGCTCCAATCGCTCCTGCACAAACGGATGGTGCGGGGAGACATAATATCCGCAGGCGTTCTCCTCCCAGCAGCTCTGGGCCAACGTCCCGCCTTGGTCAGTCCAGACGGCTATGTCCCTGACCGTCAGAGGGGAAGGCAGGTTCCTCAGGGTCGGGGAGTTCTCATGCCACCATATAGGAAGGGTGAAGGGCATCACCAGCATCCCTAGGTTGTGGGCTGCGTCGAACACAGCCTTGAACTCCTCCGTGGTGCCCCATTTAGGGTCGGGCGGTAGGTAGTCGGGGTGATGTCCGTGGAGGGCCAGGGCTCCAGGGTCCGCCGTGTAGTAGCATGAGAGCATGATTATGGCCGGGCTTGGAAGCTGTGTCAGCATCCCGGGCCACTCCTTGAAGCCCCGGCTGGTGCTCTCACCGGCGGAGATGTAGAACAGGGGCGCCCGTGAGACGGCTTCGAACTTCCCGCCGAACTTCTCCTCCAAAGAGGGGAACTTGTGCAGGTCCGTGTCGGTCCTATAGCCGAGGAGCGTCTCCATGAAGCTCTGGGATATCCTTATGCGCACCGGGACGCTGGTCCAGGACCCACCATCCCCCACCCACATCTGAAAGCCGTGGCCGAGCAGGTAGCAGTCCTTATCCTCGTCGTACCAGAGTCCGACCATCACAGGTCTGATGGGCCCTGAAGACCACAGGCTGTAGAGGGCCAGATTTCCCTGCTGTGCCTGAAGGGCGAGGTAGTCGGCCATGGCGGGCGGATAAAAGAACCCGCAGGCGCGTGTCTCGGCGAAGAAGCCGGACGAGAGCTCGATCCCCGGCAGTGAGGAGGGCAGCAAAGCCCTTTCAATACCAGTGGCGGGAATCATCAGCTCAGTCGGAAATATCAAAAATTCTAAAGGATTACCCCAGTTGTTTAGGACTGTGATTTTCATATCGAAGTAAGGTTCATCCGATGGGACTATAGTCACATCGGCCGCCACCCGCCTGGTAGAACTGGTGTCGGGGGCGTAGGTGAAGGTGAGGACCCCCGTCTCCTCCGACCAGGCATAGCTGAATCTGTTGGGACCCGCACTGGAATAGTCGGCCCCGCCCACATACCGTTCCGGTGCGGTGGGAAAGTCGGCCAACCACAGGTGATTGTGTTCCGACCCGATTACGATATCCTCGCCGGTGGTCTTGTCTCTGATGTAGAGGATGGCACCATTGGATTTATCAAAACCGACCTCATAGTAGTTGGCGTTGCCCAGCACCACGATATTAGGGTCGGAATCATTAAAGTATACAGAGCCATAACCATCGGTCTCAGCCCCGATTGAGGCGAAGGTTGAAATAACCACCGCCACCACAACCACCAGGGCAAATGCTGCCTGGACAAACCTTCTGTGCTTCATCTTTTCCCCCTTTCTACTTTAAGAACAAAAAGTGGCAGGGGTTTAAAAATAACAAGCCCTGCTACTCAAGAAGGATTCAGATGATTCGTAAAAAGTCCAAAATGCTCCCTCTCCCTTTCAGGGAGAGGGCTTGCCCCGTGAAATACCAAAGAGCCACAGTGTAGATCCTGCCTCAATCTGCCCGGCAGAGTGCGGAGACGGCGAACACTATAAAGACGATTATTTCACGGGGTGAAGGTGAGGGTGTCCCCCTCCCCACAGGGGAGGGGAAATGCGACTTTTTACGAACGGGTCAATCTTACTCCGCAATGTGTGAGGCTTGCCCGGTTAAATATCTTTACCTATGATCTACGATGCAGAGCAGGGGGTAGTGGTGGTCTACATGCTTCAGAGGGCAAGATTCCCAACTGTATTTAACAGAACTTGTCCTTCGGCCTTGGGCATCTTCTCCTTACCCCTCATTCCCCTATCTCCCGCATTTTCTCTTCCAAGAATCTCTGCATTTCTTCCTTCTTAGGCAACTCGAGCTGATACTTGGAGACAAACAGGTTGTTGTCCATGCCTGCCAAGGCGTATTCCACGAGAGTGTGATCCTTTTGCGTACAAAGGAGGATACCAACGGGCGGGTTGTCTCCCTCGGTCATCATGTTCTTCTTGTACCAGCTCACATAGGTGTTGAGCTGGCCGATGTATTCGTGGGAAAACGCATCCACCTTCAGTTCAATGAGTACATGACATTTGAGAATCCGGTGGTAAAAGACCAGGTCAATGAAGTTGTAGGTATCGCCGATGAGAATTCGTTTCTGCCTGGCCTCGAAGCAGAATCCATGCCCCAGTTCAAGTAAGAATTCTTGCAACTTGTCGAGGAGTTGCTCCTCCAGATCGGATTCGCCCATAACCTCGGCGGGTTTCAGCCCCAGGAATTCAAAGACATAAGGATCGCGTATGGCAAGTTTCGGTTCGGCCTGTTCAGCACCGGATTGGACGAGTTCGGCGAGTTTCTCTTTATTTCTGGAAAGGCCCGATCTTTCGTAATAGAGGCTTACGATCTGGCGTTTAAGCTCGCGCACCGACCAGTTGCCGCGGATACATTCAATTTCGTAGAAAATGCGCTTAAGCGGATCATCGAGTTTGGCCAACTTCGATAGGTGTGTAAATGAGAGGCTTTGAAGAAGTGTTTTTCCATCGGTTCTCAATTCGGGAGTCACCGGCTCCC
>CAZQSC010000112.1:0-4639 GCA_964595705.1 uncultured bacterium
GTTTTCGAATTTTCTTGGGTTCTCAGCGGACTCTGCAGTGAAAAAAGTGAGATAGCGTTCAGAATCAACACGATTAGGGAAGACCACATAAGAATCTTACCCTCTTAATCCCCCCGGGTACTTATTTACTCTTTCTTCCCCTTCTCTTTCTCCTCCTTTTTCTCCTCCTTTGGTGCTGCTTCTTCCTTCTTCTCCTCTTCCTTTACCTCCTCTTTCTTCTCTTCCTCCTTCTCTTCTTCTTTTTCTTCCTCTTCCTCTTTTCTCTCCAGCAGGTTTTCGTTGTCCTTCTTTTTCCTCAATACCAGGTAGATCAGCGTCTGACCGGCACTCCAGGTGGCAAAGCTGTAAGAAAGAGCGAAGAAGACAACCAGAATAAGCATAATCCCAGCAATCACTCCTGAGACCAACACCGTGCCACTGGCATCCGGTACCTTACTGAAATCCGGCAAGAAGAAGTGGAAGTAAGGGATTTTGCTCAGGATGAGATTAAATGTCTTGCAGGTAGGGGCGAAGGCAATGGCCTCTTTGGTCATCACAGCTAACTTGTTGCCCATAAAGAAGCGAGGGAACCATTGCATCAGCCCTAAGGCGTTAACCGTGAAGATAGCAAAGACCCAGGAAGATAAACCGAGAGTGAACGCCAGCCAACCCTGGTAGGTGATAAACCTCCACGGCTGGCTCCAGATAGTGGAGAAGGACTGGGTGATAGTCTCCACTGTATCCTCACCCGTGGTGGCGGTGATCGCTGGTGAGAGTATCAAAGAAACACCCAACACCAGTCCCACAAATAGAGTAAGGAAGGCTCCCCCAAAGATCAACGGCGAGATAATGGAAAATCCGAGCTCGCCCACATAGGGAATTCTGCCAAGCAATCCCAGGACGAGGGCCATAATGAATAGAACGACGATCATCCCCAGAATGCCAATGGGAGAGAGGATGGTCGCCTTCCAGTGTTTGGCCACGAATTTTCTGGAGTCACCCATAGAGTAAAAGTCGTCGCCTTTCAGTTGCTGGTAACTGATCTTGGCCACCGCTGTGGCGATCAGCAGCAGCACTACGACAGCAAAGAAGACGCCAACCCCGTAAATGACCCAGCAGTACCAAGTGAACTTATCGACCATTGCCAGAGGGAAGAGTCTATAGGCCCTCCAGATGGTGCCCCATCCCAGGCCGCTGCATAACAGGGCAACATAGGTGAGCACCAGATAGCAGAGATAGGCACCAAATATCCCCAGAAAGGAGACCCCCATTTTTTTGCCACTTAATCCTAATCTGGCAGCTCTGAAGACATCACGGAAGTCAAAATGTAACTCCGTCACTTTAAACCTCCTTTCGGTTAAGAGATGTATGTTGAAGGGTTACATTTTACCCTAATATACACAACCTCGCTTTCTATGTCAACATTTTTTTGAAAGAAAGCTCACTGGTTTTTCAGGGCCGCATGGGCTGCTGCCAGTCGGGCAATAGGAACCCGATAAGGAGAGCAACTGACATAATTGAGTCCTACCCGGTGGCAGAAATCGATAGAGGCAGGATCACCGCCGTGCTCGCCACAGATCCCTACCTCCAACTTCGGGTTGCTCTGCCGCCCGGCTTCAACTGCCATCTTAACCAGCGCTCCTACCCCGCTCTGGTCCAATGTCTGGAAGGGATTAGCAGGTAGAATCCCCTTATCCACATATCTCATTAGGAACTTAGCCTCAGCATCGTCCCTGGAGATGCCGAATGTGGTCTGGGTGAGGTCGTTGGTGCCAAAGGAGAAGAAATCTGCCACCTTTGCTATCTCTCCGGCGGTGAGGGCAGCACGAGGGATCTCGATCATTGTGCCAAATTTGTAGTCGATGTCCATTCTCTGCTCTTTCATCACTTTTTCAGCTACCCTCTCTAATTGTTGGCGAACAGTTTCAAGTTCATTAACGTGGCTGACAAGGGGAATCATAATCTCAGGATGTACATCGATGCCCTCTGTTTTCACCTCACAGGCGGCCTCAAGGATGGCGCGGACTTGCATCTCAATGATCTCTGGCATAACCAGGCCCAGGCGGCAGCCTCGAAGCCCCAGCATGGGATTTTGCTCCCTCATAGACTCCACCGTCTGAAGCATCTTCTCCTTCTCTGCCAGTTTGGTCGTCCCCGGGGATTTTATCCGCAACTCGGTCACCTCGACCAGGAGCTCATCGTGATCAGGCAGGAACTCGTGCAGGGGTGGGTCAATTAATCGGATGATCACCGGCAGCCCATCCATCGCCCTGAATATGCCCTTGAAGTCCTCTCGCTGCAGAGGCAGCAGTCTGTCCAGAGCGGAACGGCGCTGCTGTTCTGTTTTGGCCAGGATCATCTCCTGCACTATGGGCAGACGGTCGGTCTCCATAAACATATGTTCAGTGCGGCACAGGCCGACCCCCTGGGCGCCGAACTGCCTGGCCCGGGCAGCATCATGGGGGTAATCAGCATTGGCCCAAACGCCGAGGTGTTTCACCTGATCAGCCCAAGAGAGAAGGGTTTGTAGCTCTGGGGTCATCTGGGCCTCAATGGTGGGAACTTCCCCCAAGAAGACCCTACCGGTGCTTCCATCAATACTGATTATGTCCCCTTCTTTGACCACAATGTCGCCTATAGTAAACTGTTTGGCTTCCAGATCAATGGAGATTTGGTCGCAGCCCGCCACGCAGGGTTTGCCCATACCCCTGGCCACCAGAGCAGCGTGGCTGGTTGCTCCGCCGATCTGGGTGAGAATCCCCTGAGCACCGTAGAAGCCGTGGACATCGTCAGGGGTGGTCTCGGGTCTGACAAGTATCACCTTTTCGCCTGCCTTGCCTCGTTTCTCGGCATCATCGGCCGAGAAAACCACCACTCCAGTGGCAGCGCCAGAAGAGGCATTTACCCCCTTGGCAACAGGCTCTACCTTCGCTTTGGGGTCAATCTGCCGGTGAAGCATATGGTCTATGTGTTGAGGCTCAACCATAAGTAATGCCTTTTTCTTTCCTTCCTCTATGTTTTCGTCAAGTAGACCTTCCAGGGCCATATCCACGGCAATCTTTACCACTGCCTGGCCGGTGGCTGTGGGCTTTCCTGACCGGCATTGCAGCACATACAGCTTCCCTTTCTCAATAGTGAACTCGATATCCTGTATATCCTTGTAATGCTTTTCCAGTAAGTGACATACATCGAGGAGCTGTTGGTAGACCTCCGGCATCACCTCCTGCATCTGATCGATGGGCATAGCCTGACGAACTCCTGCCACTACATCCTCGCCTTGAGCGTTGGCCAGGAAGTTACCGTAGACCTTCTTCTGGCCGGTGGATGGGTCACGGGTAAAAGCCACCCCGGTGCCGGAATTTTCGCCCATATTACCGAACACCATTGTCTGTACATTCACCGCTGTGCCCAGGTCATCGGGGATGTTTTTTATGCGGCGGAAATCACGGGCACGCTTGTTATTCCATGACTTAAATACCGCATTTGTGGCTAATCTGAGCTGTTCTCTGGGGTCACTGGGGAAGGGTTCGCCGTACTGTTTTTCAAAGTGCTCTTTTGACCTTTCCACTACTTCTTTAAGGCCATCTGCATCTACGTCGATATCTTCCTTGGCCCCCAACTTCTCTTTCACCTCATCGAATATCTTCTCGAAGGCATGTCTCTCTAATCCAGGACGATATTCAGGAGAGTCTTTTGCTCCAGAGAGAACCACATCGGAGAACATCATGATAAATCGGCGGTAGGAATCATAGGCGAACCGCTCATTGCCGGTCTGCTTAATAAGGCCCTGGAGGCTCTGGTCATTGAGTCCTAAGTTCAGTACAGTGTCCATCATCCCGGGCATAGATATAGGTGCCCCAGAGCGGACAGAGACCAGGAGAGGATTCTCAGTGTCTCCCAGTTTTTTCCCCATTACCTCTTCTAACTTAGTAAGATTCTCCTCTATTTGCTCTTCCAGTCCAGGGGGATAATTCTCCCCGTGTTCATAGTAAAACTTACAGGCATCCGTAGAGATAGTGTAACCTGGGGGGACTGGCAGTCCAATATTGGTCATCTCTGCCAGATTTGCCCCCTTTCCCCCTAACAGGGATCTCATTCCAGCATTACCCTCAGCTTTACCTCCACCAAAGAAATAGACATATTTTTTACCCATTAAACCCTCCTCCTTTGTGTGAATGGTTAACAAATTGTCTCTAAATATACATGAAAATGTCTCCGGTGGCAATCCTTTTCTTTCATTTGGCGAACACCCAGATCAGGTCCATTTTTCGCTTATTCTAATTTTATTCTTTTCTTAAGACAGCTAATTTCCTCAGCAGCTGTTTTCCATTTTGGTCCTGGAGAGAGTAGAAATAAATTCCGGAGGCCACCAGGTTATCTGAGCTGTTGGTGCCGTCCCAGGTAGCCTTTCCCGATCCATCAGCGGTGAGGGTTTTTACCAACTCCCCCAGCAGAGTGAATATTCGGACAGTAGAGTTGGGAGGAAGATCAGAGAAGGTGACTTCGTCTTTTCCTATACCGGTAATAAACGGATTGGGATAAGATAGGGTCACCTGTTGAAGCGATGGCCTGGGGATTTTGAACCGGTTCAGCCCCATTAAGGTTCCTATCCAGAGCTCGCCAGCCAACTCATCGAAGGTGAGAGATTTAACACCGTTGT
>CAZQSC010000112.1:4649-8067 GCA_964595705.1 uncultured bacterium
GACCGCAGGTCTCTTGGGTATAATGGGTCAAAGAAGTACCATCAGCAGAGAGTCGATAAAGACCATTTTCGGTGCCAAACCACTTATTGTTTTGGGAGTCGACAAGTATTCGATTAACGGTGATCTCCCGCAGATAAGTATCCCAGCTGTCACAGGTATAGCTCTTGGTAATGGGGTTATACTGGCCTCGGATAGCATTCGCCCCCGCATCTGTCCCTACCCACAAGACACCTTCTTTGTCGAAGGCGATATCTGTTATGTGATTGCTGGTCATTTCCTCGCGGTAAGAGGAGGTAGAGAAAGGTATTACCGTATCGTCTCCTCGTTGAAAGGGAGTTCCTCCATCATCGAACAGGCAGAAGCCGGCGTTTAAAGTTCCTATCCATTTTAGCCCTGCCTCATCGAGGGCGATAACGCTGCCCCGGAACTCGCCGTCTTCTCCACTGGGCAGTCCATCTTCAGAAGGGGTGTACAACATCTGTTCGGTGGGGGGAAAATCGCTGAAAACTGCCACTCCCTGGAGGAAATCAGACATCCAGATATTTCCATCTTTATCTTCGCAGATATCATTAATCACCAAATAGTTGGGGTCAGCGGGGATGCCTTTAAGTATGCTGTTGTTCTGGTCGATGAGTTCCCACTCTCCCTGTTCTGAGAGCATATGTATACCTGCCCCCCAGGTGCCCAGCCAGACTCGCCGGCGGGAGTCAACAGCGACGCAGACGACATTGTTCACAACAGTCCATTTCCCCTGGGAGTTCGGAGTGGCAAAATAGTTTGTCCATTGGTCTCCATCAAAGCAGTAAGCGCCTCTACAGCCTGTCTGGTCTCGATAGCTGGAGGCCACCCAGAGTCGGCCCTGATGGTCAAGTGTCAAGTCTATAAAGGTATTGGCAGCAGGGCAGTTCACTAGAAAAGAGTCCACCTCCCCAGACTTGACCCTCACCAAGCATCCACCTTCTACCCCAGCCCACAGAGCAGAATCGGGTGAGACTGCCAGAGACTTAGTCTCCTTGGGCAGAGATGGCTTTTTCATCCAAGCAGAGGGGCGAGACAGGGGTGACTGGAACACCCCGTAGTACTTGGTTGCTACCATTAGCTTCTCTTGGTGGACTAAAAGGTCGTAAAATGGCAGAGATAATCTCAGATAGGTCAATTGGTTATTTTCATAACCATACCCACCCTTTTCGGTCCCAATGTAGACCACTGAATCCGACTGGATGATACTGTAAACCTTTCCCTCCAAGGGAATCGAAGACCAACTCGTGGGGTCCTGGAGGTTGGAACGCACCCCACTGGGTTGAAAAAGAGGAGCATAGGCCACGCCAGGGGCTGTACCCGCCCACAGATATCCTCCAAGCACCTTTACACAAAACACTTCACTGTCTCGGGGGAATATGCCAAACTGATGATAGGTTTCCTTTATCTCATCTCCGTCTGTGCGGAATAGACTTATTCCCACATCTGTGGCTACATAAAGGGTGCTATCGTTCTCAAAGCAGAGGGAGTTAATCCGGTAGCCAATGAAATGTTTAGGGGGGGTGAATCCTCTCCCCGGACTGAATTTGCTTAAGCCATCCCCATCGGTGCCAAACCAGAGATTGCCCCGGTTGTCTTCTGCAATACACAAGACCCTATTCCCTGCCAGTCCATCGAGTTTCGTGTAGATAGTGAAGGTGCTCTCCGCCGGGGAGAGTCTGATCACGCCACCGTCGGTAGCTGCCCAGACATACCGCTCTGCTGCCAGGATGTCGTTGATTTTCACCACTGAGGTGTAAAGGGCCCAATCCCCTGTTGCTGCAAATGAGGTGCTGTTAAGGAACAGAAAAAATAACAACAGAGCCCGTTTTGTCACTGAGTTTTTCAGAATACGCTCCTTAATGTTCGGAATATAAAGTAGTTACCTCGGACTCAGTCCGTCGAAAGTCTTGCGTCCATTGTTCTTCGGCGGGAACAGACAAATCCCTCCACTGTTTGAGTAATCTCTGATGCTCGGAGTTCCCCAACTGGGTGAATTGTTCCTCCATAATCTCTAAGATATTCTGGAGCAGTGTGATGCGAGGCACCTGTTTTCCCGATTCGATGTACAGGGAGGTTGCCTGCTGCCGGAGTTCTTCAGAGAAGTCTTCCTGGCGATGGTTTACATTCAGGCCAAATCCCAATATCAGAGGGTTTGTCTCCTGCTGGTTGGGTTGGGTGCTTATCTCGGTTAAAACCCCTCCCACCTTTTTTGCTCTGATCAGAATGTCATTAGGCCACTTGAGGGTAGGTTCAAGTTCTGTGAGGCGGCGGATGGCTCTGGCGATGGAGACAGCAGCACCGAGGGTAACCTTCCAGGTGTGGAAAGAGGAGATTTGGGGGCGAAGGATTAAAGATGCCCATATTCCGCATCCATAGGCTGATTCCCAACTGCGTCCTCTTTTGCCTCTGCCCTCGCTCTGTTCCTCTGCCACCACCAGTGTTCCCTCTTCCGCCCCTCGGGAGGCTAATCTCTTAGCTACTTGGTTAGTGGAGTCTACAGAGGTATAGCAATAGACCTTCCTGCCCAGAATTCTGGTTCTCAGGCCAGAGAGGATGTTATGCTCTATCATTTGTCCATCGAGATCTAAGCAGCTCATTTTATCTTCTCCACCAGCAGACTTATGTCTAAAGCGGGGGCAGAGTGGGTTAACATACCAATAGATACAAAGTCTACACCGGTCTGGGCGATTTGGCGGATATTTTCCAGGGTGACGCCACCAGAGACCTCAATCTCCATCCGTGGTCTTCGGGTCCGGATTGTCTCCACTGCTTCGGCAATCTGTTCAAACCTCATGTTGTCCAGCATAATCCTGTCCACTGGCAGAGAGGAAGCCTCTTTGACCTCATTTAGGGTTTTAGTCTCCACTTCGATTTTTATCCCCTGCCTCCCGAACCGTTCCAGGGCTTCTCTTGATCTTCGCACTGCTTCAGTGATGCTGCCGGAGGCTTTGATATGATTCTCCTTGATTAAGACCATATCGTAAAGGCCAAAGCGGTGATTCACTCCCCCGCCAACACTGACGGCATATTTGTCCAAGATGCGGGTACCAGGGGTCGTTTTGCGTGTGTCGGTTACCTTCGCTCCAGTGCCTCTGATAGCCTCCACAAACTTTGAGGTGAGGGTGGCAACCCCTGACATCCGCCCGAGGAGGTTCAGTGCTGTGCGCTCTGCGGAAAGGATGCCTCTGACAGGGCCGGAAACAGTGGCGAGCACATCTGCTGGGTTTACCCTACTGCCATCTGTCAGTTGAGGGGAAAACTGGATCTTCCTGTCCACTGCCTCAAAGACCAGCCTTGCTACATCCAGGCCGGCTATAACCCCGGGTCGTTTGGCTACTATTACTGCCTCAGCCCAAAGATCTTCGGCAACTGTCCACTGGGAGGTAATGTCGCCTGT
>CAZQSC010000113.1:0-8041 GCA_964595705.1 uncultured bacterium
TGGAGTTGTTCGTGGAAGCGGAGAGCCAGGAGGTTATCCATCTGGTCGGGTCGATAATCGGGGCGGGTCCTGTTCTCAATCTCAACAGTGAAGAACCAATCCTTGGCACTTTCTCGTAGAGTTTCCAGATCAAGCTCTAAGGCAGGATCTGGGTAGCCTTCCAGGATGATCTTTGCCACATCATCCTTGTTGCCGAACTCCCTTATACGTTCCAGGATCTGGTTTCTGTCCTTGAACCCATCACAGTCTATGATCTCCTCTCGGTACTGCCGGCTTTGAACCTGGATTTTCTCTACCTGGATGGGTCTGCCCTTCTCCAGCTTTAACTTCAGGATGTATTTAGGTCCCGTTTCATCGAGCTTTGTGGGTTCAGGACAACCGGGGTAATAGCCTTTCACCTCTTTCTGTTGGAAAGGAATTGAGCGAAAGGAGTGGTAGTGACCTAAGGCATAGTAGTCAGCACCAGAGGAGAGGATATCCTCGGAAGTGAAAGGAAGCCAACTTCCCCACTGCTCAGCCGCCCTTCTGTCGGTTGCCTCGGAGCCATGAAACAGGACAATGTGTATCCTCTCGTCCTGGGGGACGCTGTAGTTGCGCAAAAGGTTAAGGAAACCGCTCTGTTGGGTAGCCGATGCGCCGTGAATCACCACCTCCTTGTTCTTTATCTCTATATCCTGAAACTGCCCTTCCGTGAAGATATGCACATGAGAGGGCCATTCCCAGGTAAGGTAAGGGGAGCCGGCAACCAAGAGGTCGTGGTTGCCGGCAACCACAAATACTGGCAGCGGATAGACTCTCTCCAGTTGTCGGACGATGAAATTGATGGTGTCAGGGGAGAAATGGGCCTGTTCAAACAGATCGCCGGCGACCAACAGAAAGTCAGGCTGGATTTGCTCTGCTACGTCTATGATCCTTGCAAAGCACTGTCGATGCTCTGCTCTTCTCTGTTTGCGCCCGGACTCATCCCTGATTCCGGTGAATCGGGTGTCTAAGTGGATATCGGCAATATGGATAAATTTAATCATAGCTGAGTCTGAAATTTAACCGCAAAGGGCGCCGGGGAGGCGCTGAGAACGCAAAATTTCAAAGCTAATAAGTGAAGAAAATTTTGATGAGCTTGCGCTTCTTTTCCAGATACCAATTGACCATACCCATGTTCAGGTATTGTCCAGCCGTTCCATCGCTATCTTTTCTCCTCATAAGGACATATCCCCCGGTAGGGGCAGAATTCGCAGGCCATATACTGGGGGGAGGGAGCAAAATCCCGTTGTTTTACCCGCTCAACCACTTGTTCAATCTTCGCCTTCGTCTTTTCAATCTGTCTCTCCAAGTTCTTTAATCTCCCCACCAGGCCTGTCTCTAAGAATCTGAGCTCAACACCGGCAGGCAACTGGCCAAAGCGCTCTCGGTAGGCCATTGCGTAAATGGGAAGCTGAACGCTGTTTCTGGCCTCACTGTCTGCCCTGCCCTGATCTCGCACCTCAGAGGTCTTGTAGTCGATGATAATCCCCCCTTCTTGGGTCACATCCACCCTGTCCCATCTGCCAATCAGTTTTATATTCCCTTGGACAAAGGAGAACTCCTCCTCCACATAGGTGGGAACCTCATCTTTCTGCTGCTCCTGTTCAAAAAATCTTTTTAAGATCTCTTTACCCTGGGCTAACCTTCTCTCCTCGTGCTCTCGGGTGAGAAACCCCTCACTGCTCCAGGAGCCTTCGAAGACGGAAATAAGCTTGTCTAAGGTGATCTTTTCACCCCGTTTTTTGGCCTGGTAATATTCAGCTACTGCCCTGTGGATGGCCTTGCCGTAAATCATTGTGTGATGCGGTGGGATGGGAACTCGCAGAATATGAATATATTTGTATTTCAGCGGACAGGTCAGGTAGTCGTCCACCTGCTGGCTGGAGAGGGTGAACAGGCCATCGCCGGCCAGCAAGTACCTGGCATCTTTTTCCAAGACGGAACCAAATCTGTTGATCACCTCAATGCTGGTTGCCTTGTGGGGAACAATCTCTTCCTTCTTAAGGTCTAAGGCCTCGATAACAAACTGGCTCACTTTCTTGGGTTTCTTCAGCCCTACATCACGGCTGGAGGTGAGGATGAGCTCCTCTTTGGCCCTGGTCATTCCCACATAGAACAGCCGCCTCTCCTCCTCCAAATGAAAATCCCCGGCAGGCAGTGGTTCTTTAATCAACTCATCCGGAAGTGCTATCTCTCTGCCTCTTTTCCTCCCTTTCTCGCTGGGGAATCGGTCGTGAACTAAACAGACAAGGAATACTACCCGGAATTCCAGCCCTTTTGCCCGGTGGACTGTGAGGACATTGACTGCATCCAGATCGAAGTCGGCTTCGGCCACGGGGGGGTTGTCGCCTGACTCTTTGAGCATCTCTAAATATTCCAAGGTGAAAGGCACCCGATCGTGTTCCACAAACTCGCTCACCTTCTGCACTACTTCAAAGAATTGGGCGATGTTCTTCACCTGGATTTCGTTGCGGACAGAGCTCTCCGAGGTAAGCCTCTTGAGCCATCCGGTACGGGTGAGGAACTCGTAGAGAACCTTTCCTGTGGGAGCTCTCATGCTCAACTGGTTGAGATAGTCAATATCGGCCAGGAGCTTCCCGGCCGTTGCCCTGCCCTCAGCAGAGACCTCTTTAAGTTCGTTTAAGTTGAGAAATACCTGACGAAGGGGGATTTTGCTCTTGTGGGTGTATCCGAGGCAGCGGCTCATATCTAAAGGGTTAATTTGATAAACTGGAGAGGAGGCAAGGTGGTAGAGACTGGCGCTGTCGTCGGGGTCACGAATCACCTTGAGTAGGCTCAACAGGGTCTTTATCTCTTCCCGATCATAAAGCCCCTGGTTGCCGCTGAACCGCCAGGGAATCCCCTTCATATTCAGTGCTCGCAGGAAAGGATCGGCATGGCTGTTGGCCCGGACCAGCACAGCGAAATCACTGTAATTATATCCTCCCCTGTCCATCCGCTCCCCGATCATTCGGGCCACCGCATCGGCTTCGCTGGGGAGACTGTCGTAATGGAAATGGCGCACGGGCAGCCCATCGCCACCGACGCCAGTGATATGCTTGTTAATATTCCTCCGTACCTCTAAGCGATTTGGATTGTTATGCAAGATCAGACGATAGGCGGTGTCTAAAATAAGCTGGGTAGAGCGATAGTTTCTGGTTAACACTATCTGTTTCGCATCAGGGTAGACATCGCAGAAGGAAAGGATATTGGTGATGGCAGCGCCGCGAAATTTGTAAATGCTCTGGTCATCGTCCCCTACCACTGTTATGTTTCGATGTCTGGCAGCCAGGAGTCTGACCAATTGAAATTGGGAGTAATTTGTGTCCTGGAACTCATCTACCAGGATATACTTGAACTTTGACTGTAACTGGTCCAGGATATTAGGTCGGGTCCTCAAAAGCCTAAGAGGAAGTGAGATAAGCCCGGGTATATCAATGAATCCAGTCTGGAGAAGCAGCTCCTCATATTTCTGGTAGAACTGGGCAAGCTCTGCCGCTTTTTCTGCTTCTTCTCTCAGGACCCCATCATCTGGATTGACCTGTGCCCTTTGTTTAAGCAGGTTAGCATACTGAATATACTCCTCTGGAGTGACATCTTCATCTTTAGCCCGACTTATGAGGTTAACTATGGCGGAGAGGAACTTTGTGGGATTGGAAAGGGGACGATAGTAGGTAAGTGGCAGCTCAAACAGGTGCTGCCTCAGGTAGATCATAACCTCTGGGGGGGTGAGCACTTTGAAGTCAGGGTCTACCCCGATCTGTAGGCCGTATTCCCGCAGAAGCCTCTGCCCGAAAGAGTGGAAGGTGCTTATCTGGACATTAACAAAACCATAAGGCACCAGGATATCCACCCTCTCTTCCATCTCCTGGGCAGCCTTGTCGGTGAAGGTAAGGGCCAGGATCTCCTCGGGTCTGGCCATCTTTTGGGCAATGAGATAGGCGATGCGGTGAGTGATGACCAGGGTCTTACCTGTTCCTGGTCCAGCAATAACCAGGAGAGGACCCTGAGTGTGAGTCACCACTTCTCGCTGTCTCTCATCTAAGCCCTCTAACAAATCAGAGTCTTTTCCCATCGGGGAGAGTCCTCATACATAGAATCGGAGAGTTGAACACTGAGAAAAACACCGAAAGGTCACCAAATATTCTATCACATCGTTTCGCGTTGGTGACTGGTGAGTGATAGATCGGTCACCAGTCACCAATTCTCATTCTTTATTTCGATGTCCATTCGCTGTTTTTCGAATTTGGGGTAGGATCTCTGCCTTTTTGAAACAAGTGGCTGCCTTCTAGCATCTTAGGAATCAAATATCAAGGCGATTGGAACTGGAGCCGGAGGCAGGTTGACCCGGCGATTATGTGACCATGCTCATCGGTACCTTCATAATTGAGGCATACCCGAAACCCTTCTTTGCCCTGAGCCATGCCTGCCTGAATAAATATCGTGGAAAGGTACAGTCCCTCAAAACCTTCTGGCGCGGTGAGTCCATAGTCAATTTTGACCGGGATTTGGAATTCTTTTTCTTCACCGGCGTTAAAGTGCCAAAACTGCTCCAGTAGTCCACTCAGCGGTCCCCCCTGCTCCGGAGAGCTGGCCTCCCAGGTGAACTTGGTGATCGTCCAATCCTCCGGCCCAGACATAATGTGGGTGTTGTCCAGATAGGTGAGCACAACAGTGACATTTGTGAGGGTGACGGCTGCTCCCCCGGTTTCTCTGCCTATGGCGATGATGGTGTGCTCAGCCGGTTTAGGGGCCACCATCAGGGGGTCGGGCTCGGCGGTAATCTCCAGTTTCCCTTCCGCCTGGGGCTTCTCTGCTTTCTTCTCACAGGCAACTGCAGCCAATAGAATCAGCACCACAGCTGCAATAATAAATTTTACCTTCATTTCTCTTCACCTCCTTGACGGTTTTATCCTCCTATCCCCTCCCAGTTTTTCTCTCTAATCGGTAAGGTTTCATTAGCGCCGTATTTTGCTCTGCTCATTCATTTCTCTTCGGGTTACCTTATTCCGAAAGCAATTATTGCGCTATAACTTTGCCGTCAGCGTAAGGGAGTAGCTTCGGATGGGGGCCAGATGGCGAGGCACCTCGGTGTAATGATATTGTAACAGATTATCTATCTGGCCCGAAATGGTTAATTGATCGCTCAATTTTATGCTGCCATTGACATTCAGCACATAATGCGCTACCCTTTCATCTGCAGCCAGGAAGTCAATAGCCTTCTGGGGACGGCTGCGATAGTGGAAATCTCCACCTACTCGAAGGGCTCGGTAATTGAAAGAGAGTGCTGCAAACACCTGGTGCCGATGCCGATAGGGAAGTGCCTGGTTTAAGGTAAGGTCCCGGGGGTCGATATATATGTAACTTAAATTACTGGATAGAAATTTGTGCCAGAGTTGTCCCTTCAACCCCATCTCTGCCCCTCGGACACGGGCCCGGGTGACATTGGCTAACTGGAATGTACCGCTTCCGATACTCTTGGGCTCGATCATCTGCTTGTAGTTACTCTGGAAAAGAGCCAAGTCTAGTATGAACTGGTTTCCTAAAAATTGATTTACTCCTACCTCACAAGACCAAGTTCTTTCTACTCTGATATTCGGATTAGGTAGTACTAAAAAACCGCTCACTATGGTTCGAGTAAACATCTCAGCAACAGAGGGAGCACGGAACCCTCTTCCCATCGAGGCTCGCAGTGAGGTTGTCTCGCTGGGACGATATACTATTCCCCACCGAGGACTGACCTGATCCTCTATAGAGCCGCCATCTACCCAGTGGGTGTCGTAGCGCATTCCCAGCGTGGCCTTAAGCGTGGGCAACAGCTTCACCTCATCCTGAATATAGACCGCAGGGTCATAAGTGTAATGGTTGCCAAACATAGTAGATTCCACTTTATTGTAAACCCCTTCCAGTCCTACTGTCAGGGAATGTCTCTCAGTGGGAAGCAGTTCCACTCGTAGCTCACCGCCTGCCCGGTAGGCCCCAGCATAATCTCTGTTGTCGTGGAACTTGTTCTTCCAATAGGTCTTAAGACAGTAAGTTTTAAGAATATAAGCTAACTGAGAGTTGACCAGTTGTTTGAAGGAACAGTGAATATTCAATTTGTTGGAAGAGACTCTGTCATTTCGACACTCTTTGGGCACCTCTAAGGCTTTGTCCTGGCTTTTCCATTGAGCTGAGTACCCCCAGTTATCAACTGAGTAGGCGGCAAGAAGAGCGAAGCGAGTTTGAGGAGAGAACCTAGAGGTAAGCTTTGTGAATAGATTCCATCTCTTGTAGTCTCCGTTCTGAGAGTATCCATCCGAGCTCTTTCTCCCTACAGAGATCAGAAGGGAGGATTTGCCCAGCTTTCTGCTGTGGCTGAGGTCAATGCTATGGAAATCCAGCCGGCGGTCAGCCCACCTCCACTGAGGGTAATAGGGCCTACTGTAGAATCCCCAGGAAAGCCTAGCTCTGGTTTCAGGTCGTTGGGTAGGTTCCTTGGTGATGATGTTTATAACCCCAGAGAGGGCATTAGAGCCATAGAGAGCAGAACCAGCGCCTTTTATGACCTCTATCCTTTGGACCTCGGTGAGAGGAATGATGTCCCATTTTATGGTGCCGGTGTCACCGGAGATGGCAGGGCTGTCATCGATGAGTAAAAGCACCCGGCTGCCTGCCCCTTGGCTGTATCCAGTGGAGCCTCGGATGCCAACCTCGCCCCCCTTGAATTCCAGCCCAGGACAACTGCGCTGCAAAGCTCGATCTAAGGTTGCCTCATTTCGCTGCTGTAGGTCTGCAGAGCTTATGACAGTGATGCTCACCGGAGATTCCTGCAGAAGCTGGGCCTTTTTGCTGGCGGTCACCACCACCGGTGAGAGTTCAATCGCCGTCTGTTTTAACCTAAGCTCAACCGTGGTCGTCTTGCCAGCGGCTATTTTGACATTCTCAACAACAGCCGTCCTGTACCCAATCATCACTGCCTCGACCGAATAGGTACCCGCTGGGATCTCAGGGATACAGAACTGGCCGTTCAGATCAGTTATAGCTCCTAAAACAGTTCCTTTTACCACAATGCTAACAGCAGGCAAGGCCTCCTGAGTAGAGGCATCCTTCACTGTTCCAACCAATTTTCCTTTTTGAGTCTCAACGGAGAAGGTGGGTATACCACTGAAGAGAATCAGGCATCCTGCTGTCAGTAAAACAACAAGTCTCACAGAGATTCACCGCTCCTGCTGTTTGAAGACATCCTCCAGTTCCGGGGGAAGCACCCCCACTCGGGAAAAGTCGACGATGATGTCAATACCAACCAGGTTCTGGCCCTCTTTTATAGTCACCACCCCAGGACAAGTGGTATCTGCTGGAGAACAATACATCCCCGCAAAACAATCTGGCCCCCAGGGCTCTCCTTGTTTTCTCAAAACCACCATAATCAATTCATAACTTCCAGGGTTTACTTCTACCGTGTAGTTGCATTCCAGAACCCTGAGAGATAAGATATCGCTGTAGGCACTTATGTTATAGAAATCTGCTTCACTAGAGGGAAACTTAGCGTATACGGCCACCCTAACCTCTTCAACAGAATCTGGCCAACAACCTTGAAAAAAAATGGTTCCGCTTATGCTGCTCCTCTGCTCTTCTGTCTCTGGCCCAGTTGGCTTCAATCCATGGCCTATCTGACATCCAGCGGTGGCAACAAGAAAGGATAAAAGCCAGAAGAACCTGTGGCAACTCGTTCGTAGGCACAAATCAACTTTCTTTCTCTTGAAGCTTTGCTTTCTTCCAGAACTCATTATTATAGATGCATCCGGGGTCTGGTCCGGCTATGTCTTGGAAGTAATTCCAGGCCCGTGCTCGACACCCACCGCAGAAGTCACGAAATTGGCATGAATGGCAGTTCTCTTTCAGGTTATCTCTGTTGCGGAGGGCATTGAGTACCTCTGAATCTCGCCAGATCTCTTTAAATGATTGATGTCGGATATCTCCCACTACTAAATCGCCTATGAATACGCAGGGGGTAACCTTACCGTCGGGCTGCAGAGCG
>CAZQSC010000114.1:0-7973 GCA_964595705.1 uncultured bacterium
TGTAAACAGGGTGTCACGGCCAGAGCCTTCGATATCGTCAATAATGGCGTAATCTACATGACCATCCGGCCCGATGTCATTCAAGGGCTTGTGCCAGAGGATCTCACCCTGGCCGCTGATGAGAAAGAACTCGCAATGCTCGGCCCATTTCTGTGTCATGGCAGAAGAGACGGCAATCTCGTCGATACCATCGGAATTGACGTCGCCAGTGTGTACGAAGCGCTCAATGATACTGTTCAAACCCTCCAGGTGCCAGAGAATCTTCATGTCACGATCAATGGCATAGAGGTGTCCCCCATTGACAGCAACGATCAGCTCCTTTAAACCATCTCCGTTCACATCGGCCAGTCCGAAACTATCGATGGTATTGCCGTCAGGGGCTTTCTTGCCCAGGGGTAACTTTAGCTTGTGCTTGAGCGTGCCTCTGGAATCGAAGATGATAACATTGTTCTCCCTTTCGGGCTCTTCACCTGTTAGCACCTCGATCTCGCCGTCTCCGTCCACATCCGCCACCTCCAGTGCGGTAGTGGAATGCCTGTCGGAGTTGCAGACCGCCACATCCCAGAGCCGATTGCCTACATTGTCCAGCACCAGCAGATAATTGCCACCGTGTTTGACAGTGATGTATTCGCATTTGCCATCGCCGTTGATGTCCTTCACCTTAAAAGCATAACCAGGGGCAAAACCGACCTGGATTTCCTTTATCAAGTACTGAGCTTTCTGAGTCATAGAATCTCCCCCTGGTTCAGAGCTGGAGAAATCAGAATCAACCTCGCTGTGCATCGTAGCTTGATAGATGTCTTTGATTGTAACTGGCACAAGTTTCAGCTCACATTCGGCTCATCCTGATTTCTCTCTTCTATTCTTTTTGCATTGTTAGGGTCAAGTCAAAATCCTCATATTTCCAATTTCACCTTATCCTCAGTCTCTCTCTGCCATTGCTCTATATAACCTGATAGTTTTTGTATGATCTGGCGATACTGGTTTTGGTGATAAAGGTTCCGTATCTCCCAGGGGTCTTCTTTTAGATTAAAAAGCTCATGTTCTCCTATCTCACTTAAATTCAGCTTCCAGCCATCAGGGGTTATGACCGTACGTATCCTGGCACCGGTGACTTTCTGGAGCTCTTCTTCTGCGAATCCATAACTTGGGCCGTCCAACCACAAATCCCCGTCCCGGCCATTCCACTCCAGAAATACGGGCTTCCTCTCCCAGGATTTATCCCCTCTGAGATAGGCATATCAGCTTTTGCCCTGAAGATGGAAAGGAACCGGCATATCCAGAATATCTAGAATAGTGGGAACCAAGTCGATCTGGCTTACCGGATGCTCCACAGCCTGGGGAGGATTCTTCAACCAGGGGATTCTGATCAGAAGGGGTACCCTGGTCGCTTCTTCATACATCACCATCTTTTCGGCCAGCCTGTGGCTTCCCATCATATCTCCATGGTCGCTGGTGTAGATTACCACAGTGTTTTCCTCCAGGCCGCATTCGGCCAATGTAGTTAAGATCTTTCCCACATGGGTGTCCACCAGGGACACCAGCCCCCAGTATCGACTTATCAGATACCGCCACTCCCATTCGGTTTTCAGAGTTCCATGCTTGCCCTCTCTATCGGGCCAACCGTGGTCTCGGTAATACTTCACCAAATATCGATGTCTGATAGGAGAATCGGGGGCTAGTAGGGCGTCGAAATTTCTCGGCAGGTATACATCCTCAGGCTTGTACATCCCGTCGTAGGGACCAAAAAAGGGCATATGGGGTTCTAGAAAATTCAGATAGATCAGAAATGGCTGATTCCGGTGCTCTTGGATGAATTGACAGACCTCCCCGGCTAAAAATGCTGGTTTACTATACTGTTCTGGAAGTCGGGCGGCAAAATTGCGGGAGAAGACAGGATAACCAGAGTTATCTGCATCGGGCTTGAACCCATGTTTTTCCAAAAAGAGATGGTAACTGGCCTTTGCAGCTTTATAGCCCTCTCGAGTATAATAGTGCTTGTACATCCTCTTCAATGCTTATCCATTGCTCCTCAAAACCATGCTGGGGGATCTCTTCGTCGCCCAGATGCCATTTACCGAAATACCCCTTGATGTAATCCTCCCCCTCCATCATCTCAGCGATGGTGGGAATCTCTTTCCTTAAAGGAATGTTGTTCTCTATGCACCCATTGGTATGAGGGTAGAGTCCGGTAAGGATGCTGGCGCGCGAGGGAGTACATACAGGCTGAGTGACATAGGCCTGGGTGAAAACCACGCTCTCCTGGGCCAATTTATCAAGATTGGGGGTCTTGATCCTCCAGTTTCCATAGACCTTCAGTGTATCTTGTCTCTGTTCGTCGGTGAAGATGAAAATGATATTGGGCTTTTGTGGAGCAGGCATCTCCTGGACCTCCTTTTCGCTTATCTATTTCAATCATCGCTCATAGAATTTTGTATGGGTTATGCAATCTGGCTCACTTACGCTTACCATTCCGTCAACCGTTCTATCACCTTGGAAGATGGTTTTCGGTTAGGAAGTCGGATCAACTCATACTCTCTTGTCCCTATTCCCATGCGTTCGGCCACCTCGAAATAGGAATTGTAGCCTCCTTCTTTGAGCCGTTCCTCTCGCATCTTAATAAATTTGTCACAGGGGCCGCCATTTGCAGCCAAGTACGGTTTTGAACCGGGATAGTGCGGTGCTTGGTTGACCAAGTCCACACATACCTTGTCTAAGGCCACGAGGTCTGTTGAAGCTGCGATTCCGATATCCGGAGCAATAGGCAAATCTGAAATAGGTGTGCAGTCACAGTCGGGGTCCATATCAATCATAAAGGAGATACCCCCGAATTTACCTTGGAAGTACTTCACTACCCCTGATGCAGATTCGGCCACTCTGGCTTGAAATTCGGGTTGACTTTGACCTAAGCTTCCGGATAGAGCTTCCTCTGGACATTCAGCTGCACACTGCCCGCAACCCACGCACTTATCGAAATCAACCACCGCCAGCCCGTTCTGCAGGCTAATTGCCTGTTCGGGACATATTTGCACGCAGGTACCGCAGGCGGTGCATTTTTCTGGCTCCGCCTGAGGCCTGAGTCCCGCATGACACATAATCTTGGTCTGGCGGCAGACCGCCCCCATACCTAGGTTCTTAATAGAGCCTCCGAACCCTGAGGGATGACCAGTGAAGTGATCCACGGCGATGAGCACATCACTTCTGGCAATAGCGCTACCAATTGTCACCCGATGAATGTACTTTCCATTTACTTCCACCTCCACACCGTCCCGACCGTCGATGCCATCGGCCACAATAAACGGCGCTCCCACCGTTGCATAATTGTATCCATTCCTGTGCGCGATCACATAGTGGTCAACGCCATCATGCCTCCCATGCCGATAGAGTACACCAGTATCCGTCAGAAAGGGTTTCCCTCCCCGTTGCTTGATCTTGCGTACCAATCGTTCATAGAAGGCCGGACGCACTAAGCGAACGTTGCCGTACTCGCCAGACTGAATCTTCACAGCCACACGGTCACCTTTCTCAATCACTTTTAAAATACCAGACTTATCTAAGAGTCGCTCAAATTTCACCGGCATAGGTTCCATGCCGAAGGTACTTCTGGCATCGATGAGATAAACTTTAGAGGCCACTGTCTTCCTCCTTATTCTACATCAACGTGAACCTTAATCTTCATTTTGACTTTGAAAGAAAAAACTCGAAGTCTCTATCTCTATGATAGGAGGGTCTGGTCTCTCAGAGCCTCCCTGGAGAGTTCCCCACAAACACATATTATATCTCAAGCTGTGTCACAATATCAAAGTTTCTCCTATAACCGAAGTTCTTAGGGGCGCCATATGCTATAATAGGCACGGCGTTTTCATGGAGCGATCCGTGCGACCGCACCCTCACCGGAACCCTGAGGGTCTCAAACTCTCCGAAGACGGTATCCCTATCCCCTAACACGAAGATATCTCCAATGCGCTCTTTCATTAGCTCAAATCTCTCTGCGGCTTCCTCCCTGCTGTAAACCCCATCGACTCCTGGGAAGTCCTGCAGAATTCCCATCGCCTCCCCAACGAGTTCCTGCTTTTCGAAGTAGAGATACGCAGCCCCTCCGAGGTTCTGGTGATGTTCCACATAACGATCTTTGATAATTGGTATGGCCTCTGATGCAATGCCTTCGGAGGCCAAAACTCTTCGCAGGTCGACACCCCAGGTTTTCTTAGACATCCCGTGATCTGCCGTCAGATACACCTCAAGCTCGGGGTTCTCATTGAGGATCCGGCCCAATATGGAATCAATTGCCTGAACATATCTTATGGATTTCTCCTCATAGGGTGTGTACTTGTGCATCACCCAATCAGTGGTGGAACAGTAGACGATATTGGGCTTCTTTTCTCTCAACACAACTCTCAGCGCCTCGAGGAGCCAGAGGTTGATCTCGGCCGAATAGATGTCCTCTTTCGGCCCAACCTTTCTGACCATCTCCTCGTCCGGTTCTTCGGCGGAGAGGGAATAATCTGCTCCGGCTTGGAGAAGTCTCAGAAGCTTCTTCTTGGCTGTGAGAAGTGCTGTGGTCATACCGGCTTTTTCGGCCCTTTGGAGGATCGTGGGACAGCAGAGAAAATCCGGAGACTCCATGTAGCGGCCTTTACCGGTAGTTCTATCCACCCAGTAGTTAGAGGTGATCCCGTGGACCCGGGGCGGCTTTCCCGTTATGATAGAAACGTTATTGAGATTGGTCACTGAGGGAATCATGCACCGCCCAACGACAAAAAATCCCTCTCTCACCATATGATTGATGTTCGGAGTGGAACTGGCCTCCAGGTATTCCGGCCCGAGGCCGTCTATGCAGAGGATGAGGATTTTCCTTTTCATGTAGTGTTTCGCTCTTTAACTTCCTGCAAGTTCAAACCCTGCGAGAGATCAACTCTCCCCTCAATATCGTCCGTAACGATCCACCAGATCCATTACCCACTGATAGCTCTCAAGACTCACTGATGGCGGCACGGAGTGGTCGGAATGGTAGATGTACCCACCTCCCTTTTTGGCGACGAGAAGCTTGCTTTTGACTTCCTCCTCAATGAGCTTCCCCTCCCCTGTGCCCATCACTCGGACGTCGATATTACCCATAAAGGCCAAACGGTCCCTATACTCTGCCTTAAGCTTCCGCAAATCTAATCCGGCCTTCGCCTCCAGCGGCTGGAGGCAACGTATTCCGGCCTCGATCAAAAGCGGAATTGCCTCACGGATATCGCCATCTGTATGATAAATTACCGGCATATCGTGGGCATTGAAGAAGTCGAAAAGCCGCTTGTGGCTGGGCATAAGAACCTCTCGATAGACCCTCGGGGAGAAGAGCAAGCCGTTCTTGTAGGCAATGTCACCATTGACCCAAGCTCCATCGAAGAGAATCTCCTGATCTATAAGCATCTGACACATCTGGATCATTAAGGCAACATGGGCCTCAAAGATGTCCCGGATGAAATCAGGGGCCTCGACCCTCTTGGTGAGCAGGGCCACCTGGCCGATGACCCCCTGAGTCTTCTCGTAGGGGTCGGATATGGTGTAAACGATGAACTTGCCCTTTCTTCGCTGCTCATCGTACAACTGTTTCACGTGTGGGGAGAACCTGGCCTCGGAGGGCTGTAACCCCTCTTTATACTGCTTCCAGGTTTTCCAGTCCTTCACCGTAAAATCCAGATCCACATAATCCCGGTGTTGGGACCAGCGGCCATCTTCTCCTTTCAGGGCCTTGCGAGTCACGCCGTTTTCGTTGATCAGGACGACATATCTCTCGGTTTCTTCGATAACCTTGAATTCCAATTGCCCAGAAAGATCCACCCCGATTCCCCAAATCTCGTCTGTGCCGAAGTATTCCCCCGGTGGTCGATCCTCGGGCAACCCTTCTTGGCGCCAGCGCTCCACCGTCTCCTCCCAGAAACTGTCAACTTTAGCGATGCGATCTGGAGTTTGGAAATTCAAAATGGCCTTGATCCGTTCCTGCGAAGTCATGATGCTTTTCCTCCCTTGCACGTCAGCTTGATGTCCCTTTTGATCCCTTTGAGGCTCACGGAGCGGGGGACTTCCCCCACAAGTTCCACACTTATCCAATCCCCTTTAAACCTTCCGTCGAGCACCACCCGCACCCGACCTTCGTCGACCGATACTTCCTCTAGACCCTCTACCTGATTCTCCCGGTATATCCCATCGAACAATCTCTTCACACCGGAATAAATCCGACCCCTATCCCGGATCAGCCAACTCTTGCGGTCTTCCACCCACAGGTGTTCTGGGGAGATGACCAGATTCAGGTCCGGTCGTTCCACCTCTGGGAAGCTCGATCCCTGCCAGAGTGAGGCAAACAGAGACAGTGCGCCGAAGTTTCCGGGAAGCGGCACTAGGTCTATTATGTCTTTTCTCTTCGCATCGCCCCTTATTTCCCCGAATTCCGACTGATAGGACATCATAGTATGCAAAAGCTCCTCCCTCACCCCTTCATATTTCTGTATCCCATATCGTCCTGCTAAAGTATCGAAGGCACCGATGAAATTTACCAGCCCCAGGACATCCGAGGGTTTGGTCTCCACCCTGCCGTCGAGGCCGAAGGCGCCCGGAAGGCGGAGACAGCCGTACTCATCCCTCCAAGAACACTCCAGGATCCCGTCCAAATTGTGCAAAACCGCCTCGGTGATACCTTCTTCTTTTAGATGTTTATTCAGTTTGAGCAACAATAAGTCTATGATACCACAGTAGCCGACCCTCTCCAGGAAGTCCGGGGCATCTCCCCTGTCGAACATACCTATATCTGGATGATAGGCGTTCTCCAGTATCCAGAGGGTTGCCGGTTTCCCGTAGAGATCGAAGTAGTCCATATCCCCGCTGAGTTGCCCGTATTTTAGCATAGCATAGGCGACCGAGAGGTCCTGGTTGGTCACCGCACACCAGGCAGGATAGTCCACCTCCTTTTTCCAGGCGTTGCCCCGCTGCCACCAGAAGGAGCCGAACCATTCCAGGTTACGCCTGACGATCCCCAAGATGCGTTCTTTGAGTTCTTTGTTCTCGGTATACTCCACCATATGAAGCAGTCCCAGGTCGGCCAGAGCGTTGCATATGACCGTCCCCCTGCCCGGCTCGCCCTCGTGTACGCTGTGGTCAAAACAGCCGTCAGGCAGTTGAAGTTGCTCCAAAAGACCAACCATCGCCAGGACCTCCTGGAGGAACTCCCCATCGCTGGTCTTACGATAGAGGTTCAGAAAGGCAGGGATTAACGAATGGTAATTGGACACCGTAACGCCCTGATAATGCCTCTCCAGGACACCGATTTCTCCCCAACAGGGGTGAAGGTAAAGCCCTCCGAATTTCCCGGGCCCTTGTTGCCACTCCATGATCCAGGCCAAAAGTCTGGCCATGGCCGAACTAATAGTACCCCTATCCAACATATCCCTTCTCCCAATTCATTTAATTCCAACAGCTTTCTGATCATAACAGTTTTTTTTCTGCTTAAACACTCAATATGGCTAATTGCACGCCTCCCCTCAAACCTCTGCAAGCGGACTTCAGCCATTGTGTGCCGACATTTTCCCGTCTTTTCCGTGGATTCTGTCCCAATACCTCTTTTCAAAGGCTTCTATGCTCATCTTAGGATTGTGGCAGAACTCTTCGTAAGCCAGATAATTGATCTCATTGAACCGCTTCCTTCCGCTGTTGTCAAAAGTATCAGACACCTCTCCATATGCCACCACACCCTCAATACCTACTTGGGTGAGATATGTACAGAGGAGTCTAATATTTTGATAGTTAGGTTGTCCATCCAAACCGTATAGAGGGTAATGACCACCCAGTGGGCAGTAAATTACATTATATTGTGTCGGGGGACTGATGCGCTTTTTGTAAGCTTCACACTCTTCAAATTTCTCAGAAAAACTCCACATAGCAATGGCATATTCTGGAATTGTCAAGGCAAAGCTGGGCGGTGTCTTTGTCAT
>CAZQSC010000115.1:0-7938 GCA_964595705.1 uncultured bacterium
GTTTCCCTATAGGGAAGCTGCCTCTACTGAGAAGAAGATTGTACAGTGTTTTTTCTTCATTCTTTCCAGAAAAGCCTTGACAAATTCTCTGGGATAGTGTAATTTTTAAAGCGTATTCTTTGTAGAATAAGCATTTAGAAAATAAATTGTTATTAGGAGTAGTGCGACAGGAAATAACTGAGAAGCCCCTGGAGAGATAGGAGAGAGAAAGGAGGTGAAGCGGGAGGATGCCAGGCATTGTTGTGCAGGAGAGAGAGCCTTTTGAAAAGGCCCTCAAGAGGTTCAACAAGGTCTGCGAAAAAGAGGGTTTAATGTCTGAACTAAAGAAGCGTCAATATTTTGAGAAACCCAGCGAGAGAAGGAAGAAAAATAAGCGCAAAAAGAACAAAGGGATGTGATTTCTATGTCTCCCTGGTGAGGGAGAACTTAAGGATCACTCTCCACTCGGCAGGCAGACTTAACTCTCAACTGTTTGGCTGCCAGAACAAAGGGCGGGAGGCAGCCAAGGGGGAGAGACAATGAACTGGGCCGACGCAGTAATTCTCCTTATCCTTATTTTTTTTATTATTAAAGGCTGGCGCCGAGGATTTTTCCGAAGCCTAATTGGACTAGTGGGGTTCTTCTTGTCTGTATTTCTGGCAACCAGCTACCTGAACTTGGCAAAAGGACTGATCCTCAGGTTCTTTTCTCTTCCTTCTGCCGTAGCTGCAGTAATAGGGTTTTTGATGATTTTCCTTGTTCTGCTGGCTCTGTTTCACATAATCGGTTTAATGGTGCAGAGGCTGATACATCTCACTCCTATAGGGATTTTGGACACCCTGGGGGGGATGGCATTGGGCCTTTTAGCAGGTGGAATTATAGCCAGTCTTCTTCTGCTTTTTCTCTCCATTCTTCCCCTGCCCGAGAGGGTCTCTTGCCAAATAGAAGAATCTGCGCTTGCCAGATCAACCCGGAGTATTGCCCCTTATATCTTCGGTAGGCTTAAGGAAGAGTTCCCAGAGATCAGGGATGAAGTGAGCAGAAAATTGCTGGAGGGTCCATTGGACCAAGCTAGAGAACAGGTGAAAACAGACAGCCTGATACAGAAGGAGATGAAGAGACAGACCAGATGATTGACGAACATACTCTAAGCGTCCTGGAGTTCGCTAAGGTCAAGAAATTAATTGCCTCCTATGCCCTCTCCCCCTTGGGAGCAGAACAGATAGAGAGAATAGTGCCATCTGATGACCTGGAGACTATTAGTAGAGAACTCAAGGAGATTTCAGAGTTTACCACTTTAATCTCCTTGGACGAGCCGATTCCTCTTTCTGGAATCAAGGATATCCGCCCTTGCTTAGAAAGGTGTAAAACCCAGGGGGCAATTCTTCTCCCCGAGGATTTTCTTCAGTTGAGGGAGACCCTGAGGGTCTGTCGACTGATACGAGGGTATTTCTCTGAAAACCGTAAGGAGAAATACCCTCTTTTGTTCTCCATAGCTACAAGGCTTGTTTCTCATCCAGAGCTGGAGGAGGAGATTGAGCGCACGATTGATCCTGGGGGAGAAGTGAAAAGCTCTGCCAGCCCCGAGCTTGCCAAAATAAGAAGGGAGATCGAACGCTCAAGGGACCTACTTCACAGAAAGTTGGAAGAGATCCTGAAACGACTCCCGGACAATGTTCTCCAGGAGAGAGTCATCACCCTCAGGAACAATCGTTATGTGATACCTATTCGGGCAGGACAGCAGGGGAGGCTAAAGGGGATAATCCACGATCAGTCTGCCAGCGGGGCGACCCTCTTCATAGAGCCCTTGGTTACTTTAGAGATAAGCAATCGTATCCAACAACTGGAGGTGGCTGAGCAAAGAGAGGTTGAGCGAATCCTGGAGAGATTGACCCAAGAGGTTGTCCAGGTGAGGGATGAGCTGGCGGAAGATGTCCTGCTTCTGGGACAGTTGGACGCGACCTACGCCAAGGCCTCCTATGCTCTGGCCACCGACTCGACAGAGCCTTTAGTAAATAACGAAGGCAGGATAGTTATCAGGAAAGGGAGACACCCACTTTTGATACAATTGCTGGGCAAACAAAAGGTTGTGCCTCTGGACCTGAGATTGGGGGAAGATTTCTTCACCCTGGTGGTCACTGGTCCCAATGCAGGGGGAAAGACGGTGGCGTTGAAGACTGTGGGGCTTTTAACCCTAATGGCCCAATCTGGTCTTCATATTCCAGCCGAGCCGGGTTCTGAGATAGGGGTCTTCCAGGACATCTTTGCCGACATCGGAGACGAGCAGTCCCTTGAACAGGACCTCTCCACCTTCTCCTCACATGTTCGCCAGTGGGCCAAGGCCAGCTCTCGGGCCCACAGCAAGACCTTGGTGCTTCTGGACGAGATAGGTTCAGGGACCAACCCCGAGGAGGGAGTAGCATTGGCGATCGCTATCCTCCGGACCCTTACCTCAAGGGGAGCCAGGACGATTGCAACCACTCACCACGGGGCGCTGAAGCTCTTTGCTTATCGGGAAGATAAGGCGGAAAACGGCTCGATGCAGTTTGACTCTGCCACCTTAATGCCCACTTTCCGATTCCAATTGGGTCTGCCGGGCTCCAGCTATGCCTTCGAGATTGCCCGAAAACTGGGACTTTCGGAAGGAGTCATAGCTGATGCTGCATCCTATATGGGCCAAGACTCCCGTCGGGTGGAGGATTTGATCGGGGATCTGGAGAAAAAAGTCCAGGCCTTGAGCCAGGAGAGCCAACAGCTGCAAAGTACAAGGCTTCACCTGCAGAAGCTTGTGACTGTTTATGAGGAAAAGTTGGGGAAGGTGAAGGAAGAGGCCAAGCAATTGAAGAGAGAGGCATTGAAACAGGCAAAACAGATTGTCCAGCAGGCCAACGCACTGGTGGAGCAGACGGTGGCTGAGATAAGAAACCAGAAGGCTTCTACTGAGGTGATTAAGCAGTCCAGGCAACAGGTCAGAAAGTCAGTTAAGCAGATTGAGAGCCAACTGGAACGGCTGACGAAGACAGAGCGCAAGAGGCCGATTCAGGTGAAGGCAGGAGACAGGGTGTGGATTGAGCTGTTCCATTGCGAGGGCGAGGTGCTTAAGGAGGCCGATTCCTCGGGCAGGATTCAAGTCCAGGTGGGCAACACCAAGCTCACAGTGCCAATTGACCAGGTGGGGGAAGCCAAAGGAGAGCAGAGGGTGTCCCTCCAGAAGGTCTCGGCTGCGCTGCCTTTCTCCACCACGGTTCCAGATCGTATTGATCTGCGAGGTATGGTTTTTGAAGAAGCATCAGCGGCTGTAGACAAATATCTTGACAGCGCCTATCTGGCTGGCTGGCAGAGGGTGACCGTGATCCATGGAAAAGGCACCGGTGCGCTCAGGGCTAAGATCGGAGCTTTTCTGAGGCAGCATCCCCGGGTGAAGGCCCAGCGACTGGGCAACTGGGATGAAGGGGGAGAAGGAGTGACTATTGTTGAGCTAAAGGAGGGATAAACTCAGCATCTTAAAGAAGCAACAAAATTATGGACAGATTAAACAGAGGTCTTTAGCTTATATGCAGGCGAAGGGTATCCCTGTCTTTTTAGGGCTGCAGGGCATAACTTCACCCTCAAAACTTTAACTTAGGAGATGAATTATGGAGACTATTCCTTATGAAGTAGTGGAGGCTACCTGGCAAGAAGTCGCAGGCAGTTCAGTTGAGGAAATGATCGAGGCTCAGAAGAGATTTATTGCCCAGCAGCCCAATATTGTGGAGTTTGTGGCGGCGTTAAGTGAGGATCTGGGCGAAAAGGTTGCTGAGCTGGGGATTTATCTGATTCACTCGGTCTGGCGGGTATTTGAGCGGGCAGGTCGAGACCCTGCACAGACGGTCAGCTTAGACCAAGTTCTCCAGGCCTTTGATACCAGGCAAACCTCGTTGATTCAGCTTGCCGGACCAGCCAAGGATATCCCTGAGGCTGAGATAGAGGCAACAGACCTTAAACTGAAGCTCACACAGCCTTATTTAGTTAGAAGAGTAGTCGAAGTCCTTACTGGAGAGACAGATCCTGAACTTAGCGAACAAGATCGGGCATACCTCTGTTTTATAATGCTGGCGGTGATCGACGCCCTGGATCAGTGACAATCAAAAGCGGGAGCCGGTCATGAAAGAGAGGATCTCAAGGCGAGAATTTCTCCGATGGAGCATCGGGGCTGGTCTGTTTCTGGGAGCAGGGATAAATCTGCCAGAGTGGCCGGTTGACTCTCTCGCCGGGCCTTCAGTTCCTGACCTGGCGGTAGCCAGAGGGGATATCGTCAACTCAACAGAGGCGGCCCTTGCCGCCTTGGGAGGGATGGGAAGGTTCGTCAAACCAGGTGATAAGGTGGTGATCAAGCCTAACATCTCTTTTGCCAACCTGCCTGAGAAGGCCACCACCACCGATCCCTTGCTTGTGAAAACGCTGGCTCGGCTCTGCCTGCAGGCTGGAGCCGAAAGTGTGACAGTGGTTGACCACACCCTGCACCACTGGCGTATTTGCATGAAGAAAACAGGGGTAGAAGCTGCTCTATCAGGGGTAAAAAGGGTGAGTATCCTTCCTCTTAACCGACGTCGGCTTTTTGAAGAAGTTCCCATCCCCAAGGGCAAGGTTCTACGAAAGACAGAGCTTGCCCGCGTCTTGCTTGGGTCCGATGTGCTGATCAGCGCTCCGGTGGCAAAGTGCCATTCTGCCACCCTGGTGAGTTTAAGCCTCAAGGGGTTGATGGGCCTGGTGTGGGACCGAAACCGTATGCACCAAGTAGATGTAGAGCAGGCCATCGCCGATCTGGCTACCGTGGTCAAAAGCCACTTAGTGGTGATAGATGCCTCTCGGGCCCTTCTCACCCGAGGCCCAGGAGGACCAGGGAAGGTGACCAAGCTTGACACCATAGTTGTTGGCACCGACCCAGTGGCTGCAGATGCCTATACAGTGACCTTAGCCCCCTGGTATGGCAAAGGATTTGCCCCAAGGCAGATAAGACATCTGCTGTTGGCCCACCAGATGGGATTGGGGCGCATTGAACTGGATAAAGTGAAAATAGAGAAGCTGACAGTGCGGTAGAGGTGACGGATTTATGACCTCTGTTGCTAACACTGAAGGGATGGTAGTCGCAGGCTTTATGCCTGTGTGGCGGGGTAGATCCACCCGAACGCACCCATAAAGGAATGCGGCTGCTCCCCGGGCATACCTAATCAGGGGCGAGATTAGCATTGATTTTGACAGATTAAACGGGGTGTTTATAATATCTGTCTACATCAATGTTTGGAAATTGCTATGCTATGAACTTGAGCCGCATCAGACGAATCGTACAGATAGGAGCATTTCTGCTCTTTCTCTTTTTGTGGATCAACTCCATTTCTCTTCCTCCCTCGGCTATTCCCCCCGACTTTTTCTTCCGCATAGACCCCCTGCTTGGCTTAGGAACTCTGCTGGCAGCTCGGTCGGCCAGCCGGACAATGCTGTGGGCAGCAGCTCTGCTTTTACTTACCCTTATTGGGGGCAGATTCTTCTGCGGGTGGGTCTGCCCCTTAGGGACAGTCCTTGACCTTTCCGATAAAATCCTTCACCGAAGAGAGCAGCCCTCAAAAAGAAACTACCGCTTCTTGAAATACTACTTCCTGGCATTGGTACTTGCCTCTTCGCTCTTCGGGCTCACCCTGTTTCTATTTTTCGATCCCATCTCTCTTTTAAGCAGAACTCTGACCTTGATCTTCTATCCGGTGGCTGTTTTTGTGGGCAATGCGCTGTCCCCACTCACGGGTCCTCTGTTCACTAAGTTAGGGTTCCAGTGGTGCAGATCCTATTCACAGCCGTTTTTTGATCTTAGATTCTCCGTCATTGCCTTAGGTGTTGTTCTGTTTATCATCGTCTTGGGCAAAGTGAAGCGGCGATTCTGGTGCCGGAATCTGTGTCCCTTAGGGGCACTATTGGGGCTTGTTTCCCGGGCGGCCTTATTTAGGCGGACGGCAAACGAGGAGAGATGTGACCACTGTTCTCTCTGCCTGCGGGAATGTCCTACGGGGGCGATAGAGAAAGATTTTCATCTGCTGCCTGGAGAATGCATACAATGTGGCACCTGTTCTTCAGTCTGCCCCCAGGGGGCGATTGCTGTGAGGCCAAAGTTAACCCTTGGCCCTCATCCAGTTGGCTACAGTCCCTCCCGGAGGCTTTTTCTATCTTCTGCGGCTGCTGCAGTGGGGGTTGTTCTGGCTTTTTTAGCCAAGCCTAGGGGATTTGCTGCTCGAGGAGCCAGGCTGCTGCGTCCCCCTGGCAGTCTGCCGGGGAGGGAGTTTCTGGATCGGTGTATCAGATGTGGGCAGTGTCTGAGGGCCTGTCCCACTGGTGGACTTCAGCCTGCTTTCTGGGAGGCTGGCCTTAAGGGATTCGGCACCCCTCGGCTGGTGCCTCGCAGGGGCGGCTGTGAGAAAGAGTGCAATCTCTGTGGGACCGTCTGCCCTACCGGGGCTATCCGTCGTCTCTCCTTGGAGGAGAAGCAGTCAATCAGGTTGGGTGTAGCGATTATAGACCGTAGCAGGTGTATCGCCTGGAAGGGGAGGCTCTGTCTTATCTGTGCTGAGGTATGTCCCTATGGGGCGGTTGAGATTCGACTTCCTTTCCGGCGGCCATATATACTGACAGGGGAGTGCCGGGGCTGTGGTCTGTGCGAGCAGCACTGCCCGGTTGAAGGAGAGGCGGCAGTCGTTGTCTATCCATAAGGAGAGTTGATCCTGCGCAACGGACACAATCTTCTTCAAAAGGCAAGATCTTAACCTTTGTGTGCATTATTACTTACCTAATAGACTACTCTGGAAGACATATACGAGCCGTAGTTGAACGGTCAAGAAGAGCCAGTGGGGCCCTGAAAGGGCAAGTTACAATCTGGCACAGAGCTCTTTTCCAAGAGAGAAATCTCTGTGCCAGATTTTTATTGAGGTGATAAGGCAAAGCGGAGCAGATCTGATAAATTATAAATAGCAGGAGGTGCATCATGATTCGCAGTAGCTTTTTTGTCAGCCTTGTGCTGTTCGTGCTGTCTCTACTGTTCCCCTACACGAGCAGCGCGTACATCATCGACGGCAATCCCGCCAGCTATTTTTACTACCTAAAGGAGTATGGTAATGTCGGTGAGTGGTTTTCTGCATCGGGCCCGCACGACGACGACAATGACGTGGCCCCTGAACAGGTGGATACCATCGACCTTTGAGGGCTCCCCCATCGGTTTTGTGAGCAACATCACCGGGGGCGACTACATCCACGTGGGCACCTTCACCCACCAGACAGACCCTGCCAACTACCTGATGCTGGTCAACCGCAGGGGTGAGTCGACCGACACCCAGACGGTGACAGTCACCCTGGACGCTGGCCAGCTTGAGGGCTCTGGCTACTCCTATCTGGTGAAGGATATGTATTCGAAACAGACCTGGGTTACAGATCCCGTTTCCTCCCCTAACTTCACGGTGAGCCTTGCCCCTGGTGAGGGCAAACTGTTCAGGATCAAACAGTGGTCCGGGACAGTGGAGATCACCGGCGACGTCACCGTCCCCTCAGGCTCCACCCTCACCATCTCCCCCGGCACAACCGTCATCTTCTCCGCCGGCTCCGATGACCAGCACTCAGGGCTATATCCCGACAAATGCGAGCTTGCAGTCTACGGCACCCTGAACGCCGACGGTGTGGTCTTCCGCTCCTCCAACACCACTGACCCCACCAACTCCGACTGGGAGAGGATCACGGTGGAAGTTGGAGGAAGTGCCACGGTCAGCAACTCCACCATCAGGGATGCGGTGTGGGGGGTGTATAACCAGGGGAATCTGGTGCTGGAAGACAACACCGAGGTCACCAACTGCGGCGGTGGGGTGAGCACCTTTGCTCCTGAGCCCAACACCGCCTCGGTGGCCATCTCGGAGACAGAGGTGCACGGTATCACAGGAACCGGGACAT
>CAZQSC010000116.1:0-7898 GCA_964595705.1 uncultured bacterium
GAAAATCCTCCATCGCTTGCCGGGAGAGGTGGGTGCGACAGAAGCGATAAGGATACGGATTTATCCCTTTATCTTTGAGTTTGTTGAGTTTTTCCAGTCTCCTTTTTATAAGTTCGTCCTGAGAATCTGGAGGGTTAAGCTGGCTCAAGATTACCTCCTCTATGGTAAAATATCGGCATTCGATTGGTTTTTACTTAGCAAAATATAACATCCCTGGCGGTTGAAGTCAAACAAAAAAGCTATCCTACAAGTGGATAGCTATCTGAAAAAAAAGGAGGGGACTCTAACGGCCGCCCCAGGAGGACAAGGGGCTTAAAGCCCCTTGGCTAATGGATTAAGGCCATCTTACAGGTGTCAAGCTCTACCTGTGTGATAAATCACACGGATTCTTCTTTCCATTTCAGCTCCTTTTTCGAACCGTGTGCTTCAGCTCACGGGTCTCTTCTCCTCTACCTCTCTCTTCTGTTCCCTTGCGTTTATCTGAAGGTAGGGTGGGCCAGTCTGTTATGCCTGCGCGGTAGGGCAGATTCTTGCCTAGCGGATAAGGACCATCTTACGGGCCTCGATGAGCTCTCCTCCGATTTTGAGTACACAGAGATAGACCCCACTGGCAACCTGGGCGCCGCTCTGGTCCCGACCGTTCCAGACAAGTTGGTGGAGACCTGGTTCAATTCTACTCTGAATCAATGTCCTCACCCGCTGCCCGGTGGTGCTGTAAATCTCCAGACAGACCACCGGCTGGTCTTTGAGCAGTGGCACCGCAAAGCGGATGGTGGTCTTTGGATTAAAGGGATTGGGGAAGTTCTGCTCCAAGCGGAGCTGGCGAGCGAGTTCTTCCTTTTGCTTCCTCTGTTCTGTTGCTCTGAGGGTTGCTTTAACTGGCCCATGAGAAGTGCTTTTGCCGTCTAAGCTCACATCCTCCAGCCGGTAGAAGTAGGTAGTTCCGTTATCCACACCTCTGTCGATGAAAGAGTAGGAATGCCTGACCGTTGAGGTCCCGGCGCCAGGGATCAGTTCAGAGTTGATCTTCACATATTCAGTATCTTCCGGCTCTCCTCTCTCGTCTTTCCTCTCTTCTCCCTGGGCCCGGTAAATGTTGAATCCGAGAGTTGCCACTTCAGATTCGGTGACCCAGCGGAGGATGACCTCTCCATCCCCAACGGTGGCGGTGAAGGAGGTGAGGGTGACGGGGAGGGAGACGTCGGTAACAGTAAGAATGGCACCTGGGGTAGATGACTGCCAACTGCCTGTGTCAGTCGCATAGACAGTATTGTCTGCATTCCTTGCCTCGAACTTGGTGATGGTAACGGTTGTTGGAACAGCCACTTTAAAGTAATTGGCAGGTGCTGTTCCATCATCTTTGATTCCGTAAGTGCTTATAGCATCACCCGAGGAATCATATGCAATAACTGGTTTTCCGGCAGGAGCAGACGAGGTTGTACATTCTATCCAAGCGCCATTGCCTGTTTCGGAAGTCATATCAAGTAAAGTGACTGCTTTATCTAAATTATCGCTGACATCTCCTCCGCTCAATTTTCTGAGATTTATCGACAGCCTCCTATCACCTGAAACTAATGACGGATTTAATGAGGAATTTTTTATATATACCCACATTGATTGTGATGAACCCGTTGCAGTAAATTGTGGTTGACTCGCCCATTCGCTACTACTAGCCACCCACTTCGAAGTTTCTGCATTCCAAGTGCGACCATAGTATATGTGCTCACCAGGTTCATACAATCTCACTTTATAGGCGTAAGTTGTATCTTGCATTAGACCTATGAAAGTTGCATAGATTGCAGCAGGTGTCCCATTTTCTTCTCCTGAAATGTATAGCGGATAATTTCCTGTCTCAAGCGTTACGCCAAGTGCCGCAAATGAAGTGGCAACGAATCCTAACACGATCATCCCAGCTATCATCACACCGCTCAGCCTTTTCACCGTCGCCTCCTTTCTGGTTTAAGACTTACAACGACTTCGGAAGGGAGAATTCTTTTCAATTCGATAATCCCCTCAGAGAATTTCACCAGCAGGTTAAAGTTTCTCGAAGAGTTTATTCTAACCAATCCGTCAACCCTGTTAGATCAAACCTATCTAACAGGATGAACTTTAGTATCTTCGGGGAAGCCATAACAGATAACATCGGCATTCTCTTTGACTTCGTTCAGTGCAGTAAAGCTGGTTTTTTGTTGACCCAGGGGTCTTAACCCCCGGGTCAACAAAGCATCAACAATCTGATATAGTACCTACATTGAACTGGTCTCACTTGAAGAGCGCCTTGATCTGTCCCCATTTGGTCAGAGAATAGGCAGTAGGATAGAGACAGATATCGGACAGCACTGTTGTGGTTCCGGGAGCTCCGGATCCCCAGCCTGGGTCACCGTCTGTGGCATAGACCGAGTTGTTGCCGTCTCTTGACTCAAAGCGGGCAATACTGGTATTGGCGGGCAGAGCTATCTTCCAGTGGCCGCTTGTTGGCTCATTGCCTTCGTTTATGCCGTTGTCCTCGGCAGCGTAAGTCCCCAGAAGTCCCCCTTCGCTGTCGTAGGCTAAAACTACATAACCATCGGGGGGATTACTCTGTTCCCCGCCTGCCACCCAGGCGCCATTGCCGGTGTCAGACATGTCCAGCAGCGTTGGCCCCGGAAAATCCACAGATATTGATGTCGTTTTGCCGACCTCTCTGACCCTTATTCGGATCTGGCAGGGGCCAGGGGCCGGATTTGATGTGCTTGGCCTTAAGAAGACCCACTTGGCCAAGGTTCCATCGGCTCCAGCGGTGCCTAGGGATTTATAGCTGGTGCTAAAATTCCCTACTTCCGTCGTAGTGAAGGACCCATAGTCTTTATTATTCTGACGGAGTTTAACGGTAAATTCATAGGCTGTCCCCTCGGTCAACTCGGTTACTCTAAGGAAAACAGCGAAGGGCGTCTGCCGCGTATGGGCGGCACTGGCATAAAGTGGCATCAATTCAATGGTTGGGGTGATCTCAGCCCGGGCTATCCCAGCGGTTGCTACCCCTACAGTCAGCAAAAGGAGAGACAACTTTTTCATCCGAACCTCCGTATAGTTTGAGGGTTGACCTTGTTAATAGGCTTCATCTAACAGGACTGACAACTTATGGGCATAAAGCCCTACACTACAAAGGGCAATTATGGTTCCTTCGGCCCCACCATACTACAGCACTTATCCTACCATGGACACCTCCTTTCTATCTGTTTCTGCTCCCAGTCATCCGACAGATTTGAACACCGCTATCATTATGCTTATGGGAGAAGCTCTCCGGTGCCTAGCGATTTATAGCCGATGCTAAAACCCCAACTCGGTCGTAGTGAAGAAGCCATAGTCTTTGTCCTCCTGGCGGAACTTGGCGGTGAATTCATAATCTGTCCCTCAGTTAAACCGGTTACCTTAAGGAAGAGAGTGAAAGGTGACTACCGCGGTGGGCAGCACTGGCATAGAGAGGGACTACCTCAAAGGGGGAGCGATTTGAGCCTCAACTACTCCTGCTGTAGCCAGCAGAAAGGACAGAAAAATAAAACCTAACCGCCCATAAGAAGGTGCTTTGCAAATTTAAATGGCAAATTGAGATTTTTATCCTGAAAGCTTACGCCATAAGTTCTTATAAAATAATCCAATAAAGATAGCGGAAGGCGATAGAACTCAGAAAATTCCCCATCCATTCCTTTGTTTCTGCACGGCTTATTTCGAGTCAGTAGAGGCAAAACTGCGATCTTGTTTTCAATTTAATACAGCACACTCATTTTGTCAAGCATTTTTTGAGAGCCTAGAAGGGATGCTTTCGGGCCAGGGTTGGAGGGGATTGGGCAGGCGAACTACGCCGGTCCAGGGGAATGTTAGCTATGAGGTAACCTAAAAGGGGCTGTTCGGAGATCAGATGGTGACTTTAAAAGATCAAAAAGGGGAGAAGATGGGATATAGGATTTTAGTCACAAGTTGGCACGAAGGGCCAAAAAGAGAGAAAAAGGAGATGGCTAAGTATCGGAAATCATACAAAAATAAAAGTGGCGCCCCCCAGAATCGAACTGGGCACACACGGATTTTCAGTCCGTTGCTCTACCATCTGAGCTAGGGCGCCGTAATAAAAAAGGCCCAATGGGCTTAAGTTTTTGGTGGCGGGGGGCCGATTCGAACGGCCGACCTCCGGGTTATGAGCCCGACGAGCTACCAGACTGCTCCACCCCGCGACCAGTCACAAAATAAAAAACTTCCCTCCATTTGTCAAGCTGAATTTTCCCTCCTTAATATAAAATTTATCCAGCACTCCAAAACTTGCCAAATTTCAGAACCTTATTAATCCCGGAAACAAGCAAACAATTTTATTGCTCATCCCCTTGCTGAGCCCCCGCCCCCTTTTTGACAATCCTCACCTTGGCTATCCTCTGACCATTCACTTCCTGGATAGACATCTGTAAATTCTTAATTTCTATAGTCTCCCCTTCTTGAGGGATGCTTCCCAGGTGGTTGTAGATAAATCCTCCCAGAGTCTCAAACCCATTCCTGGGCAGGTCTGTCCCTAACAGTTCATTGAGGTCGTGGATGTCGATCTTGGCATCTGCCAACAGCGTCTCTTTGTCCACCCACCTGTAGAGCTGCTCCTCGGTGTCGTATTCATCCTGGATCTCCCCCACAATCTCCTCAATGAGGTCCTCTAAGGTGACTAGACCAGCTGTCCCCCCGTATTCATCAACAACCACAGCTATATGTATCTTTTTGGCCTTAAACTCTCTGAGCATCTCGTCAATTTTCTTATTCTCAGGCACAAAATAGGGTTCCCGCATCACCTTCCTTATATCCCACTGTTCTGTTTTTCCCAATATGGGAAGCAGGTCCTTGGCGTAAATGACCCCCTGGATGTTGTCAACTGTCTCCTTATAAACGGGGATGCGGGAGTGCCCTGCCTGACTTATCAGATCAACCAGCTCCTGAAGCCCGACAGAGACTTCTGCACAGACCATATCTATCCGGGGTACCATCACCTCTTTTACGCTGGTCTCGGAGAACTCAAAGATCTTGCTGATCATCTCTTTTTCTACCTTTTCAATCACTCCCTCCTCACTTTCAGCCTCAACAATGCTCTTTAACTCTTCTTCCTTTATCTCTCTTAACTCCTGCTCCTTGGGCGAGAACCTGTAGAGAAGGTTGGTGAGAGGAAGCAGCAGCATGTAAAAAATGTAGATAAGAGAAGTAACTTTGGGCAGCGAGTTATTCCCCCCTCGGACAATCCTTCGAGGAAAGACCTCTTCCGCGAAGAAGAAAGTAAACAGAGCAACGACCACCGCAACTGCTAACCCCACTGACTCGTAGAGACCTTCACCGGGACAGAGATTCAGGACCAGAAGGATCAACATCAGCGTGGCCAACAGGGTAGCGAGAGATTTGGCAATGCTCACTGCTAAATGTAATTTCTGCTTAGGTTGGTAAATTCTCAGTATCTTTCCAGCAGTTCTATTTCCTTTCTCCTTTGATCTTTCTAAAGAGGAACGAGAGAGGGAAACAACAACAGACTCAGCGCCTGTTAGAAGCGCTATTAAACCCAACAGGAGTAAAAATACTCCTCCCTGAATAAACGAGTCAACTTCCAAGAAATATCACCTTCCTTGATATCTGCGGCCTCGACTTCGCATCTTAGAGTCCAAGAAGTCACAAAAGGCCAGTTTATGCGTTAACAGCACCGAAAAGCACCGAAGTTGGGACTCACCCTTTTAAGTGATACCCCTACTCTCATGTATTGTTACTATTTCAGTGTTTTCGATGATGTTCAGTGTTTAACGCACAATTTTGGTTTTACTTAAAATCAGCATAGAACTGATATAGATATTCCTCCGTTTTTTGTCTCATCACCTCCCGATCTGCGTCGGATTGATCATCGTATCCCACCAGATGGAGAAGGCCGTGAACAACTAAACGAGCCACTTCATTTTGCAAAGATACTCCATATTGTTGAGCCTGCTCGGCAGCCCTCTCCAGAGAGATGTAGATCTCACCTGTGCTCTCTTTGGACGAGGGTTCGCTTAAGTCAAAGCAGAGCACATCAGTAGGCAGGTCCACCTGGCGGTATTTACGGTTTAACTCTCTGATAAATCTGTTGTTAACAAAGACAATGTTCACCTCCTCTTTTTCACACCCCAGATATTTGAGAAACCGCTCTGAAGCCGAACAAAGCCTTTCTGTATCGAAATTGGCCAGCTTCTCAGCCCCCTTTTGGTAAAGAATCTGCATTGGTCTGTTCCTTTGGATATTCCACTCGAACATGAAATATACCCAACAGAATAGGGAGGAAACTTTCACTGATATTATGTAGGTCTCTCAGTGTCAAGTCAGATTCATCCAACTCCGACTCGGTCAGCTTTGACTGAATCACCTCTCTGATCGTCTCCCTTATGCGACTGGAAGTCTTCTGCGGGAGAGAACGGGTGGCAGCCTCCACCGAGTCAGCCAACATAACAATTGCTGCTTCTTTTGTTTGTGGTCGAGGCCCCGGATATCGAAATCGGTCCTTTTTCACCTCCCCCTTATCTGCCTTTTCCAGTGCCCGATGATAGAAATAGCTCATTACTGCCCTTCCATGGTGCTGGCGAATGATATCCTTAATCACTTTGGGGAGGTTGTAGCGATCGCCCAGCTCACATCCCTCCTTTATGTGGGAGGCCAGAATAAGACTGCTCATAGAGGGGGAGAGTTTATCGTGGGGATTTTTACTCTTCAGTTGATTCTCCACAAAGTATTCCGGCTTTTCCATTTTGCCAATATCGTGATAGTAAGAGCCCACCCTTGCCAGCAGGGAATTGGCCCCAATTGCCTCTGCCGCCGCTTCAGCTAAACTGCCCACAATAATGCTGTGATTGTAAGTGCCAGGGGCCTTGATGGCCAAGTCTTTTAATAAAGGGTGGTTCAAATCTGAGAGCTCCAGCAGGGTGATATTGGTGGTGATGCCGAAGATGCTTTCAAATACAGGAAGAAGCCCAATAGTTAAAACCGGAGACAAGAACCCGTTCAACATCCCGGGCAGAATCCCATTCGAAATGGTGCCGAAGGAAGTGAAGCGAAGCAAATCTGTTGCAGTGATTATCACCGCATAGGCCAGGGGTAGAAAAACCATCGGCCGATAAAATTGGCGACGATGGCGTACCTTTCTCACCAAGTAAACCGCTAATACCCCACACAACCCGGAAACAAAGGCAGATTGAAAATGATATCCCAGGATACAACCCATAAGTAGCAGATTAACAAATGTCAAGATTATGCCTATCTCCGCCCCCAAAAGGACGGTCACCAACATAGAGCTCAGGGCAATGGGCACAAGAAACTCCGAACGGTATTCTCCCATAAATGTAGGATTACTCCCTACATAAGAGGATACTGCTGTGGGCAAAATAATCATTATAGAAAGCAGCAGCAGGAGTGAGTTGTTGTTGTATATCTGTTTTTTAAAACAGTAAAGATAGAATACAAGTACCGAGATAGAGAACATACTGACCAATATGCGACCGAACCACAGAAGATATCGTCTCCATAAGCTTCTTCGTAGCTCCCTCTCTGCTTTAGCCTTGGCTAATGATTTAAGCACATCCATATTCTCTTGGGTGATCACCTGGTGGCTGGCCAGTATCCTCTCGTTTGCCAAGATAGTTCTTTTATAAAGGGGCACCGAGGCTACCGCCTGCTCCCTTCTTTGGGCTGTTTTTGTCTTGTTGAAGTTGAGATTTGGGGACAGAAAGGCCACAGTCAGCTCATAACAGGCCTTTAGCAGTCTGTCCTCCGAGTCGGGAAGAAGCTTCCGTATCTTCTCTGGCAGCATTGTTTTTGCCTCTGAGACATCCATTATCTGGTTTAAGGCAATGGTTTTCTCCCCCCCTGCTTTGCATATTATAACC
>CAZQSC010000117.1:0-7841 GCA_964595705.1 uncultured bacterium
CTCTTCGTCCAAAATAGAGAAAACCCTGCCCAACACTGTAAGCAACCGCTGGGTAATGACATTCATATTGGTCAAGGTGATCAAGGGTGAGAAGAGCACCCCCACGCTTGAATAGAAGTACAAAAGGGAACCCAAGGACATAGTGCCAGCCCTGACCTGTAGGGCACCATACCAGAGTACCACTGCTGTGCCCACTCCACTTATCAGAGTGGCAAAAGCAGACAAAGCGTTGTTAAACAGAACATTTTTCATAATCAGCCGGATGAATGTGGCTGCCTTCCGGAAGAACTGTTTTATCTCAAAATGCTCCTGGACAAAGGACTTAATTACTCTAGCCCCAGTGATCTTTTCGTCCAACAGTCCGTATATCTCAGCGTTTTTCTTGCGAATCGCCTGGTTTACCTCCCGTATTTTTCGAACAAGGATCTGATAACTAACGGCATAGAGGGGAAGGGTAGCCAGGGCAATAAAGGCGAGTTTAGAGTTTAACTTAATTAAAATTACCACGCCCACTAACAATAGAGCTACCTGAGAGATGATATTAATTAAAGTATAGGTGGCGTTGCCTTGAATCACATTCACATCATCGATGACCCTGGCCACTATCTTCCCCGTCTGCCGCTGATCAAAAAAGGTCATCTGGAGCCGTTGAAGTTTTTCGTGCAGTTGCCGTCTTAAGGTATAAACTATCTGTTGGCTTACGTAAGCAAGGTTATAGGAATAAAGCCAGGTGAACCCTATGCTGAACAGATGCACAGCTACATAAGCAAAAAAGACCCACAGCAAGAGATGTAGCTGTTCAGGCACAGTCTTCTTTACCATCTCTCCGTGACGAGATAGCTGGAGCACATCGTCCACCATAACCTTGCCCAGGTAGCCAAAGGCATAGGGAGCCATAGCACTCATCGAAGTGACTATTGCTACTATGAGCATCCTAAACCAATAAGGCCTTAAATAATACTGGATAAGCCTCTTTATGTTGCTATAAGAAGATTCTTCTCTCTTTTTCATGGTCTCTGCCTGTGTGTCTTTCTCATCTTAACGTTTCGGCTCACAAATTCGTACGGAGTTGCAGTCGCATTCCTTTATGGGTGGGTGCATTGGAGCGGATTCGCCTCCCCTACGCAGGCATAAAGCCATGTGACTATCATCCCTGCCATCAGAGAACCTTACATATATATCAAAAGGTGCACCAAACCTTTATTTCTGGAGGTTAAGCCGCTTTAAGTATTGCATATTGTTGTTTGTAAAGCTGGCGATAAAACCCGTCCTTTTTCTTTAGCAACTCTCTGTGGGTGCCCATCTCAATTATCCTGCCTTTGTCCATAACAATGATTAAATCGGCATTGACAATGGTGGACAGCCTGTGAGCAATAACAAAGGAGGTCCGGTTAGCTAAGACCTTTTTCAGGGCCTTCTGAATAAGGGCTTCAGACTCAGAGTCCAGAGAGGATGTGGCCTCGTCCATAATCAATATCCCAGGGTTGGTGATTATTGCTCTGGCAATAGCGATACGCTGTTTCTGCCCTACCGAAAGCTTTGTTCCCCCTTCGCCGATGAGGGTCTCATACCCATCTGGTTTGCTCATAATGAAGTCGTGTATTTCTGCGATCTTGGCTGCTTCTATAACCTCTTGATCTGTGGCATTCCTCTTGCCATACTTGATGTTCTCTTTTATAGTGGTGTTGAACAACACAGTGTCCTGAAGGACAACCCCGATCTGACCGCGCAGGGATTTTAGAGTGACCTCTGCGATGTTGTGGCCATCGATCAGTATCCGTCCCGATTGGGGGTCATATAGGCGCAGAAGTAGGTTGCCTATGGTCGTTTTACCACACCCGGTGTGTCCTACCAGGGCCACAGTGGTCCCCGGCTGGGCCTCGAAGTTGATCTCCTTCAACACCGGCTCACCGGGAGTGTAGGCAAAAGTCACCTTTTCAAATTTTACATGGCCTTTGACGGGGGGAAGCTCCTTGGCTCCCTTAACTTCCCTTATTTCCGGCTCAGCGTCTAACACCTCAAATACTCTGTCGGCAGAGACAAGGGTCTGCTGAATTAGGTTGGAGATCTCGGTGAATCTTAAGGCAGGGCCAAGTAACCTCTGGGCATAAGCCATAAATGCTGTCACTGCCCCGTAGGTTATCTCCCCTCGGATGACCAGGTAGCACCCCAGACAGAAAAGCACACTGGAACCTATGCCGTTGATAACCCTGGAAGCCGTGGAGAAGGATGCGCTGTAAATCACCCCTCGCATCGCATAGTTCAGACTCCTGCGGGTATCAGTCAGAAACTGCTGCGTTTCTGCTCGTTCTTTCACAAAAGTTCTGACCAACTGGGTTCCGCTTATCCTCTCCTGAAGTGTATTGGTAATCTGATCCATCTGGAAACGGTAAGAGATATTAGTCTGCCGGATTTTTCTCATAAAGAACTTGTAATTAAGTAAGTAAAGGGGCAGAATCCCCAGCAGTACAACAGATAGTTTCCAACTCAGGGAAAATATAATTACTGTGGCCAAGCAGAACGAGATAATATCTGTCACCATAGTTATGGTGTTGCCGGTTATCATGTTTTGTACCATAGCCACATCACTCATCATCCGGGAGACGATTTTGCCGGTCTTCATAGTCTCGTAGAAGCGTATAGAAAGCCGTTGTAGCTGACGATACATCTTCAGACGAACGTCGAATACCAGTCTTTGCCCTATATAGGCGATGATATAATTGTTCAGAAAAGAGACCCCCGTTGTAACGATAGGGATCGCTATCAACATCAACATCACCCCGGTGAGCATATTCCACTTGGAGGCCCCCACTACATCGTCGATCAAACGCTTGATTAACAAAGGAGGCACTAAACCGGTCAAGGTCAGCACACCGGTGAGGCTCACCGCTATCAATATTCTTTTACGATAAGGTCGTGTAAAATACAGAAGTTTCCTGAGGCTGTCTTTTTGCTTTTTCATATCTTAGTTTCACCTCATTTATGGGGCAATAAAATTCTCTTACAGGGGAAAACCCAAATTGCAAAATGTTCCAGAGGATGTCCTCCTTCATTAGAAAGATAGAATTGGACCTATTTTCTGAGTTTTAAGGAGCTTATTCTGATCCCAGCGAGGGTTTCAGAAAAGAGCTATAGTAGATACAAAGGTTTATCTGCAAAGCAAACCTTCTATGTAGCTCTAATAAGACATTCAACCTACTTACGGCCTGAATCCCAGATCAAGCTAATGTTATTGTCGTAATACTCCAATTATTGCGAAAAATCTCTCTATTTTCCTGTCGGATTTTTAATTGACAATTCTGTCATAGTGTTGTATCTTTAAGTACTGGTTTTGATAACCTATCAAGTGGGAGCGGGAGAATTCCGAATGAACCAACAGCACCCCCAGGGCAGAAATCTTCCTAAAGGGAAAAAGGTCGTTTGGTTTTTCCTGGCGCTCTTGTTGCTTGTTCTCTATCTGCTGGTTACCAACGAGAACGGCCTTTTTCAGATACACCAATTGAGAGGCAAAGTCAAAGGCTTGAAGACAGAGATTGAAATCCTCGAAAGCAAAAAGGGGGAGCTTGAAAGAGAGAAGGATTTATTGTTAAATGACTTAGATTATATAGAGAAGAAAGCTCGTGAAGAGTACGGGATGCTAAAAAGGGGAGAAAAGGTTTATACGGTGAGATTTATTAGAACCAAGGAGCGTGAGGGAAATTGAGCAGAAGTTTCCGAGCATCGATGTGGAGAAAACTGAAAATATGGTTTTTCAGTGGGATGATTGTGTTAACGCCTATTGTTGCCACTGTTTATATCTTGTGGTTACTCTTCAGCAAGTTAGATGGGCTGCTGAAGGGCGTTTTCTACAAGTGGGGGAGTTCTATAGGGTTACAGCCTTTCCCGGGATTGGGTTTTTTAACCATCATATTGATTATTCTCCTGGTGGGGATTTTTGCTAGTAATTATGTGGGGAAAAAAATCCTTCAGATAGGCGACCGCCTGCTTACCAGAGTGCCTTTAGTAAGCAGCATTTACAGTACCATCCAGAGGATCAGTCAGGCCTTTCTCTCGGGGGAGAAAGCAGTACTCAGGCAGGCGGTTCTCTTTGAATATCCACGCAAGGGTATGTATTCTATTGGCTTCGTTACTTCTGAATCCTGGATAGAGGCCAGGAGAAAGATTGGGAAACAGGCGGTCAGTGTCTTTCTGCCCACCACTCCTAATCCCACTTCTGGCTATCTGCTTCTGATACCCAAAGAGGATTTAATTCCGCTTCAGATAAGCGTGGAAGATGCACTGAAACTGATTATCTCGGGGGGCAGCGTAGTACCCCCCAGTCGGCTGAGCGAAGGACGATTGGAGAAACCCGAATATGGGACAGAACCACCAACAGAGGCTACAAGAGAACATACGTGAGCTAATTGCCGGATTAGACGATGCCCGGGGGTTGATCGAGAAAGAGACACAGCGGGATATCTCTACTCTGCTGGCTGACTTATCTGCTCCGGACATAGCCAGCCTGATGGATCACCTCGATCCAGAGGAGGCGAAGTTTGTCTTCAATCTATTAGACGATTCTATCGCCTCACAGGTGATCACCAAGGTGAACGAGCACATTCAAGAGGAGCTCATTGAAAGCATAAATGAGAAGCGGCTGACCAGGCTGGTGGGAGAGATGGAGTCAGATGATGCTGCCGATTTAGTAGCCCGCTTGCCAGAGGATGTAGCCAGGAGAGTGCTGATCTCTATAGATGCCGGACTTTCCCAGAAAATAAGAGAACTTCTCAAATATGAAGAAGACACTGCTGGCGGTCTTATGGCAGCGGAGTTCGCCACTGTCGGCCAAAACGCCACAGTGAAAGAGGCTATTGAGGTGGTGCGAAAGGCCGCTAGCAAGAACGAGGAGATCTACTATGTCTATGTGGTGGATAAAAAACAGAACTTGGTAGGGGCCCTTTCCCTTCGAGACTTGATCTTGGCCCGACCAGAGCAGAGAGTCTCCGAGATTATGGACCGCGATGTAATGAGCGTGATGCAGGGAACCGACCAGGAGGAGGTTGCCAATATCTTCAGAAAATATGACCTGGTAGTGTTGCCCGTGGTGGACGAGAAAGGCCGTCTTGTGGGTAGAATTACCGTCGACGATATTGTAGATGTGATCGAAGAGGAGGATTCCGAGGATATAGCAAAGATGGTGGGTACCAGCAGAGAGGAGATGACCGAGCACTCCCCTGTCAGAGTGGCGGGGATAAGGCTTCCCTGGCTGGTCATCTGCCTTTTTGGTGGTATGGGCTCGGCCACCATAGTGAGCCACTTCGAAGATGTCCTGGGTACCGTGCTCACATTAGCTTTCTTTGTGCCAGTGCTTATGGATATGGGAGGAAATGTGGGGGTTCAATCAGCCACCCTGGTGGTCAGAAGCCTGGCCTTAGGGGAGATTGATACTTCAGAGATGTGGGAACGCCTCCACCGAGAGATAAGAACCAGTCTGATTATGGGCCTTGCCTGTGGAGGAGCAGTGGGGCTGTTCGCCTTCCTGTGGCAAGGCAATCCCATACTGGGAGTGGTAGTAGCAATAGCTATGTTCGGCGCTATTCTGGCCGCTTCAATGACAGGGGTGTTGATGCCTATGATACTCAAAAAACTGGGAATAGATCCAGCAGTGGCTACCGGACCGGTGGTTACCACCATCAATGACTGGAGTGGGCTTCTTATATACTTAGGGCTGGCTACAGCATTGCTCCACTGGATGAGATAGATCCGCATACTGTTCAAATTTATCCACCCAAAAAACAACTCTAAAATGGCCATTCTGAAGACAGAAGCGATCGTGCTGAGAAATCACAAATGGAGCGAGACCAGCAGTATCGTTACCCTCTGCTCCCGAGATTTCGGTAAGCTTAAGGCCGTGGCTAAGGGGGCCAGAAGACCTAACAGTAGATTCGACAATTGCTTGAGCCCTATCACGCAAAGCCAAATTCTCTTTTACTCCCGGAACTCTGGTGGACTGCACATTCTGAAAGAGGCTTCCAGCATCAACTATTTTCCCAACCTAAAGCGAGAGCTGGAAAAGCTTGCCTACGCCAGCGCTCTGTGTGAATTGACAGAATATCTGACCACCGATGGCCAGCCCAGTCCATCTGCTTATTATACTCTTTACCAGACATTGAACAAGATGGAAACGTCTCCCTTAGAAGATTTTAAAAAACTGTTCTGGCATTTTGAGCTGAGGATGTTCGCTGTGGCAGGCTACCGTCCCCAGCTATCTAAGTGTGTCTCTTGTGGGGCCTCTCCTGAGAGCTTCCCGGTCAGTTTCAGTTTGCCCTGGGGCGGTCTGCTCTGTGAGGAGTGCAAGTGCAAAGATGCTACGGCAAGACAGGTGCACCCGGGCACAATTAAATTCCTGAGGATGCTCCAAAAAATAGAAATAGAAAAGGTAAGGAACGTGAAGATCAGCTCATCTTTAGAAAAAGAGAGTGAAGCTCTATTGGAAGCTTTCTGGAGATATCACACCGAGGAGTACCGAAAGTTGAAGTCTCTGCAGGTTTTGTGCCAAATCAATTAAAATGCTGGCACTTAAGGTCGGTTTCTCCTTTTCGAGGGAAAGATGCGGAAGGTCTTTCTTTTTTTATTCCTGCTTATATTCCTTCTTTTCCCCTTGTGTGTCGGGGCCCAAAGGATGCTAATCTATATGGATTCTGGTCAGACAGACCACCTGAGGGCCTATGGACTTGTCTATTGGGCACTGACGCGGGGAACTAGTGTAGAGTGGCTGCTGAACTATCAGGGCGGCTCTTTTATGTTACAATATTCGGAGCCTGTAGCTCAGGAGGCTCGTATTCAGGGAGTCTGCTTCGCTGTTGTTGATGAGGCCCAAATCTCACATATTTACAGCCAGATAGAGCTGAGCAATATGGAGGTGGTGCTTCTGGAGAAGGCCCCCCGGATCGCTGTGTATGTGCCTCCTACCAGAGACCCCTGGGACGATGCAGTTAGATTAGCCCTCGGCTATGCCCAGATCCCCTACGAAACACTATGGGACCGAGAGGTGCTGGAGGGCAAACTTGGGGACTACGACTGGTTGCATTTGCATCACGAGGACTTCACCGGGCAGTACGGTAAGTTCTACGCTAGCTACCGCAACCAGCCCTGGTACAAACAGCAGGTGAGGGAATGTGAACAGATGGCCCGAAGCTTAGGGTTTGTGAAGGTATCAGAGGAGAAAAAGGCCGTCGCCAGAAAGATTAAGGAGTATGTGCTGGAAGGAGGATTTCTGTTCGCTATGTGCTCTGCCACCGAGACCCTGGATATCGCCTTAGCAGCAGAGACGGCAGATATTGTTCCTGCTGTCTTTGACGGTGATCCCCCCGATCCCAACTGTCAGACGAGGCTCGACTTCTCCAAGACATTCGCTTTCCAGGACTTTCGTTTAGAGCTTAACCCTTTGATTTACAGTTTCTCTGATATCGACACCACACCCCAGGATCTCAGAGGTCTCAGGGGGCCAGAGGCTGATGCCTTCACCCTTTTCGACTTCTCTGCCAAATACGACCCCGTGCCCACAATGTTGACCCAGGATCACGTCAGGGTGATCAAAGGTTTCCTTGGTCAAACCACCGGTTTCAGGCGCAATCTGATAAAAAAGTCCGTCACTATTCTGGCAGAGGTGAAGGGAACAGATGAGGTGAAATACATCCACGGGAATCTAGGCAAGGGGACTTTTACTTTCTTGGGAGGGCATGACCCTGAGGACTATATGCATCTGGTGGGCGACCCGCCTACGGATCTTACCCTCCACAAACACTCCCCCGGATATCGGTTGATTCTGAACAATGTCCTTTTCCCGGCGGCGGAAAAGA
>CAZQSC010000118.1:0-7820 GCA_964595705.1 uncultured bacterium
CGGAGGCGGCAGAGGCCCGGTTCAGACTGGAGGTGATGGAGAGGTTGGGATTATAGGGTGCAAAAATGAGGAATTACATACTGGCCCGATGGGGGAGGCTTCCCCCAGCAGAGCCGCCTCCATAGGCTGAAAGCTGGCCAGGTGATAGGCTGGAAGGTTACAGTCAAGGATAGAGACAACGAAGAAGAGGCCCCCATCGGATGCACCTTGAGACCCACCGACGCCTGGGAGAATGCAGATAACTTCGCCCGCCTTATGCTGGTGCCGTAAGATTCTAAAGTTCATGCCAGGTTTTCTAGTGGTCATTAAGTCAGCCAGTCATTGGTCATTAGTGGACTCAATCGACCGCTCACCAATTAACCTGTTCCCCGTTATATCTTGGAAAAAAGCCTGAGAGGCATCTCCAGACCCCCCGATGAGACATCGCTTTATCTCTGCTCCCAGCGGCAAAGATGGCACCACCTTGGCTCCTATTCAGCCAGACGTGCTGGCGACACCTCTCAGGCAGTCTTGGTAGGAAGGGTCCTCCGGCACATCCCCAATGGGGTGCAGTTCCTCTTGTGTCAAAAGGAGCTTGTTAACCATTATATTGTTAAATAAGACTCTTTTTGTAACATCTCCCCTTTCGCACATTACTTTCAGTCGGAGGAATAAAACGCCAGAGCAACAGATAACCCCTGACCTCCTCCTCATAGCCTGTTTCCTTTAAAAACCGATTCTTTTCATCAACCCCTCATTTTTCCCTTGACAAAGAAGAGGTGACCTCATTATTTTTGACTAAACAGTTAGTCAATGACTATGGAGGTTAGGCAGTAATGGAATACGAAAGAAACCTCTCTCGCCGCCTGCGAGAGAAGATTGCACATCGGCAGGAGATACTGGAGGCGGCTAAAAGGGTATTTGCCAAAAAAGGTTTTCATGCCGCCACCGTAGATGAAATCGCCCAGGAAGCGGATTTCAGCAAAGGGGCCGTGTATGTCCATTTTGCCAATAAAGAAGACCTGTTTTTCTCTCTGATCCGGGAGAAGACGGATAAGTTGGGGGAGAGACTGGAAGAGATTATCCACGGCCCTGACGACCTGGAAACCAAGCTTAGAAAATTTGTCAAGGCCTATCTCGACTCCTTTGACCAGGACAGAGAGTTTTTCCAGATTATAGCCGTCGAGCACCCCCGATTGACAGCAGAGACTCAGGATCGATTACGACTGAGATTAAGAGGAAGATATCTTAAAACTCTACAGTTAGTTGATGAGATGATGCAAGAGGGAATCCAGCAGGGACGATTGAGACAGACAGAACCTCGATTTCTGGGCATAACCTTATTGGGGATAATCCACTCCTTTACCGCTCAATGGCTTCTTCTGGGCAGGAAAGACCCCCTTTCCCAAAGGGAGCCGTTGATTGTCGATCTGTTCTTGCAAGGGGCAAAGTCATAATGGGAAAAGTGTGAAGTATGAAGTGTTGTGAGTCATAGAGATCCAGAATCATGCGAAGTTTCAAAGGACATTTATCTCACTTCTTACTTTAATCTTGAAAGGAGAAAAAGATGTCCCACTTTAAGTCAGCAGCAGCGATTTTCCTCGCCGCAGTTATCTTCGCTAGTCCCAGCGGTGCTCAGTCACAGTTGAGGCTCACTTTACAAGAGAGTATCCAGATTGCCCTGCGGAAAAGTAAGGTTCTGGCAGTGGCACAGGAGAGGCTTAAAGAGGCAGAGGCGAGGAGGGGAGAGGTCCGAGCAGGATTTTTGCCTCAAATAAGCAACAGTAGCACCTATACTCGCCTGGATGTGGCTCCTTACATGTCCTTGTCGAAGTTCCCCTTTCCAATGCCTCCGGGCACGCCCTCCCGTGTTCCGATGGGAGACAGGAACATCTACAGTGTGGTTACCTCTGTGCAGCAGCCCCTGTTCACGGGGTTTAGACTTTTAAATAGCTATGAAATTGCCCAATATGGTGTCCAGGCCCAGAGGTTCGACCTCCAAAAGACCAGAGCAGAGGTTATCTTCAATGTGGAAAACGCCTACTGGGGAGTGGTTAAGGCCCAGCAATTCGAGGCAGTAAGCGAACAGGCAGTCAAACAGATGGAGGCCCATGTGAAGGACCTGGAGAATATGTATCAGGTAGGTATGGTGGCCCAGAACGACCTTCTGCGCGCAAAGGTCCAGCTTTCCAACACCAAACTGATGCGAATAAAAGCGGCCAATGCCATACAGATGGCCAAGGCCGCCTTTTGTAACGCCTTGGGAATCGCGTTAAATACAGACTTTGTGTTAGATGCTCAATTAAAATACAGGCCGATGTCTGAGATTACCTTAGAGGAGGCAAAACAGATGGCCTTGAGAGAACGCCCTGAACTGAAGGCTATGCAGTATAATCTGAAAATAGCTCAGAAGGCAGTAGCGCTGTCCCGTTCCCAATGGTTGCCAAACCTGGTATTGATCGGTAACTACAACTACAAAAGACCCAACCGGGAGAACGAGAAAAAGTGGTACCGAAGTTGGGATGTAACTCTCGCCCTGCAGATGAATATCTGGGACTGGGGCAGCATCCACTACCAGACATCGCAAGCTCAGCATCGACTAAGACAGGCCGAAGAAGGGTTTGAACAGCTTAAGGACGGAATTACCTTAGAAGTGACACAGAGTTACCTGGCCCTGCACGAAGCAGCAGAGAAAGTGACGGTTACTGAGCAGAACGTAGCCCAGGCCCAGGAGAACTATCGGGTGACCGAGGAGAGATTCAAGCAGGGGATGGCTACCAACACCGATGTGCTAGATGCCAACACCTTGCTTACCCAGGCGAAAATGGACCACATCCAGGCCCTGGCAGATTACAACATCGCCCAGGCAAGGCTGAAAAAGGCAATAGGGATATTGAAGAATAACTGAACTTGAGCAAATTTAAAATTTTAACCGCGAACTCCGCGGAGGATGTGCAAAGAACGCAAAGTCTGAGAAGCGGAGGGCTGATTGTGAGAGCCCAGCGACCCTTGCGCCTTCTTTGGGCTCTTTGCGGTTAGAGAAAAACTAAAGGAAGACGACTTATGCAAACAAGATATCTAAAGGGTATAAGTGCCAATGTGCTTCTGTTAGGTGTGGTGAGTTTCCTTAACGACTTAAGCAGCGAGATGATAATGCCTATTTTGCCTATGTTCATCACCGCCCTGGGCGGGACAGGTCTGGCAGTAGGCTTGATTGGAGGCATAAGGGATAGCCTTTCCAGCCTCCTGAAGGTATTCTGTGGATACTGGTCAGACAAAACAGGGAAAAGGAAGGTCTTCGTCTTCTCCGGTTACCTGACCTCTTCGGCTTTTAAGCTTCTGCTCTCCTTCTCCCAGGTATGGCCCCAGGTGTTGGTCTTCTCTGGACTGGAGAGGGTGGGAAAGGGGTTGAGGACAGCCCCCAGGGACGCCATCATCGCCGACTCTATGCCTCAAAAGAGGGGCAAGGGATTTGGGGTGCACCGGGCACTTGACACCTCAGGGGCGATTCTTGGCTCAGTGGTGGTCTTTCTGCTGTTCTGGTTTCTGGACCTTGGATTCAAAACTATTATACTCACAGCAGCGCTTCTGGCCTTTCTCTCTCTTATCCCTTTACATTTTGTGAAGGAGAGGGAAAAAGGACCTCAGCAGATAAGTCTTAGGGTAGGGTTGAAAACCCTGCCTGGGTCCCTCAAGTCATTCATCGCTGTCTCCAGCCTGTTTTCCTTGGCCAACTTCAGCTATATGTTTTTTATCCTCAGAGCTAAGGAGTATTTTACAGGAAAACTTTCGGTAGGGGTTCCTATTCTCTTGTATGTCCTGTTTAACATCTTCTACGCGGCCTTTGCCATCCCTTTTGGCACGCTTTCTGACCGAATGGGGAGAAGAAGGGTGATTGTGCTGGGATATCTGCTGTTTTCTCTTACTTCTCTGGGGTTTGCCCTCTTCAACTCCCTGCCTGCCTTCGTGGCCCTGTTTGCCCTTTATGGTCTGACTTATGCTATCGTTGATGGGAACCAGCGGGCATATGTATCTGATCTTTCCTCTGAACAGCTAAGAGCAACGGCCCTGGGGACTTTCCATACCGCTACCGGTTTGGCTGCCCTCCCTGCCAGTTTGGTGGCTGGACTGCTTTGGCAGAGGATCTCTCCAGAGGCGACTTTTATCTACGGAAGCGTGCTGGCCATAGTTTCTGTGGTGTTGTTTCTTGTCTTCAGACCGTTAGTTGTTTCGGGAACAGGAGAGGGTGAGTTTTTTGGAAACCATTATAAGGTAAAGGAGGCTTGAGAAAATGCAACGAACTTTGAAAATTGCAGTTGTGATATGTTCTCTTGTGGCTCTGGGGAGTATGGGCTGTAGTAAGGATAAGAGGACCGAGCAGATGGAAGCAGTTACAGCCGTTCCAGTAGCGGTGGCCGAGGTTGCCAGAGGAGACATCAGCAAAGTGGTCTCTTTAACCGGAGACATCGAGCCCTGGAGGCAAGTCAATATCGTCCCCGATCTGCCAGGAAAGGTGGCTAAAATCTATGTAAAAGAGGGTGATAGGGTAAGACAGGGCCAGCTTCTGGCGGAATTGGACACCCGCACAGCAAGATTACAGCTCCAGCAGGCAGAGGCAGGTTTAGCCGTGGCCCAGGCAAATTTCCACAGTGCCTCCAAGGACTGGAAGCGAATGCAGGATCTTCACCAGAAACGCACTGTCTCTCCTCAGCAGTATGAGAAGGCTCAACTGGCCTATGAGGCGGCCCGGGCGCAGCTTCAACAGGCAGAGGCCGCGCTGAAGATGACAAGACATCAGCTTGAGGTCTCGGTGATGAAGGCCCCCTTCGCCGGGGTGATAGCGGGAAAGAATATTAACGAGGGTGAATATATCAATCCGGCGATGTCCGGAATGGGCCCCGGTGCTTCCTCGGTGGTGACACTGATGGATCTCTCCCGAGTGAAGATCAAGGTCAATGTCTCCGAGAAGGATATGGCGAGCGTGCGGATAGGGCAGAAGGCCCGCATTACAGTAGATGCCTATCCGGAGGAGGTGTTCATCGGAGAAGTATCCAATGTTGGCCCTGTTGCTGACCCAATGACTAGGAGCTTTGCGGTAGAGATCACCGTTGCTAACCCTCAGATGAAGCTGAGAGCGGGAATGTTCGCCCGGGTGGAGATTTTCACCGCCCGACGGGAAGAGGTACTGTTGATTCCGACAGATGCGGTAGTAGCCGAGAAGACAGGCACCTGTGTTTTTGTGCTCGAGGGGGGCAAAGTCCGAAGGCGTCCTGTCCAACTGGGCCTGAAGCAGGGCCTCACGGTGGAAGTGGTGAATGGCCTACGAGAGGGGGAGAAGGTCGTGACTGTTGGCAAGGAGATGCTCCAGGACGGTGCGACTGTCACTGTGGAAGGGGGTGAGGCCAGATGAGGTTGCCGGAACTTGGAGTCCGACGCCCTGTCTTCACAACGATGGTCTTTTTGGGCATCGTAGTCTTGGGGTTGGTAGCCTTAAGTCAGTTGCCTATTGATCTTTTGCCGAACATCGAGATTCCTACGATGGCGGTGATAACTTCCTATCCCGGAGCTGGTGCTGAGGATGTCGAGGCTAAAGTGACCAAGATTATCGAGGGCCAAGTAAGTACAGTATCTAATGTAAAAAAGGTGACCTCCACCTCACAGGAGAATTTCTCAGTGGTATCCTTAGAGTTCGAGTGGGGAACTGACCTGAACGAGGCGGCCAACGATGTGAGACAGAGACTTGATCTTGTCAACCGCTTCCTGCCCGATGGCGCCGAAAGGCCGATGGTGTTCAGGATGGATGTTTCTATGATGCCCATCGTGGTATTTGGGGTGACAGCCAAGCAGAGCTATTCCAATCTGCGCGACCTCATAGAAGACCATTTTTGCGATCCTCTGAAGCGGATACCGGGGGTAGCTATGACCGCTGTCATTGGAGGTCTGGAGCGAGAGATTCAAGTGAATTTAGACCGCCAAAGGTTGCAGGCCTATCACCTCTCGGTAGAGCAGGTGACCCAGACGCTGGCAGCGGAGAATTTCGCCCTGCCTGCCGGTGATCTGAAGATCGGCAGAACCGACTATATCGTCCGGATGCCAGGGGAATTCCAAAATGTGGAGGAGATTAACGATGTGGTGGTGGGAGGTTTCCAGGGAAGGCCTATCTATCTGAAAGATGTGGCAGAGGTAAACGACTCTTTTAAGGACATAGAGCAGCGAGTCCGCATAAATCAAGAACGTGGATTGATTGTAATACTAAAGAAACAATCCGGGGCCAACACAGTCACCGTAGCCCACCGCATCAAAAAGGTGCTGCCCAAACTGCAGAAAGGCCTTCCACCTGATGTCAAAGTTACGCTGGTTATGGACTCTTCTGAGTTCATCGAACGCTCCATTAATAATCTGAAGGGTACGATAGGCTGGGCGCTGCTATCCGTTGTGCTGGTGGTCTTCTTCTTCCTGCGGGAGTTCTGGGGCAGTCTGATCATCGGGGTGACTATTCCGGTGGCTCTGATCTTCGCCTTTCTCTTCCTCTATGCCGGTGGATACACCATAAACATCATGTCTCTTTCGGCCATCGCCATCGCCCTGGGGATGGTGGTGGACAATGCCATCGTGATCTACGAGAATGCATACCGCCACCGCACCCAAGGCGAATCCAGAAAGGAAGCTGCTATCTTTGGTGCCCGGGAAGTGGGGACGGCGGTGATGGCCTCCACATTCACTACCATCGCCATTGTTTTTCCCATCATCTTCGTTAAGGGACTGACCGGCATCCTGTTTCGGGAGATGGGACTGGTCTTAATGATTGTTCTGGCAGCTTCTTTATTCACCGCCCTGACACTCACCCCTATGCTCTCCTCACAATTTATGCACTTGCCCTCTCCGACGGAGAAGCGGAGAGGGTTTCTGCGGAGGGTTCATGATTTCAGCGAAGGATGGTTTACCGGTCTGGAGGCTGTTTACAGGAGGTTGCTGAACTGGGCCCTGAGCCACCGCAAGACAGTCATTGCCCTGGGGTTGGGGATTTTTGTCGGCAGTCTTTCCCTGTTTAAGGTGGTGGGCACCGAGTTTATGCCAGCTACGGACCAGGGTGAGGTGTACGGCACGGTGAAGCTGGCCGTAGGCACTCGGGTAGAGGCCACCGATCAGGTGATGGAGAGGGTTGAAAGACTGATCGAGGAGCAAGTCCCGGAAAAGACACTTATGTATGCCCGTTGTGGGGAGAGCCGAATGGGTATAGAACTGGCAATGGGAGAGCAGAGCGGCTCCCATATAATTGGGGCCTACGCACGGTTAGTGCCTAAAAAGGAACGGAGACGCTCAGACCGGGACATCGCTCAGGCTCTGAGCCGCGAAATCTCCCGCATCCCAGGGGTCGAAACCATCGATTTTGCTCGACAGGATGTAACACAGATGATGGCCGGAGGTATGAAGCCAGTGACCGTAGAGATCTACGGACACGACATCGCTAAGACCGATGCCTTCGCCCTTCAGGTTAAACAGATGATGCAACATATCCCGGGCCTGACAGATGTGACCATCTCTCGGGAAAAGGGTAAACCTGAACTCTGGGTGGAGGTGGATCGCAAGAAGGCAGCAGCATTGGGGCTTAATATGTTCCAAATTGCCAGCAGCTTACGCACGCAATTCTACGGAAAGGTAGCCACCCAGTACCGGGAGGCCGGGGAGGAATACGACACCTTTGTCCGGCTCAAGGGCTCGGATCGTCAGAGCATAGCCGATCTGAAGAACGTCTTTGTCACCTCCCCTATGGGCAAACAGATCCCCATTCGCAGTATCGCCCGCATCGTGGAGAGAAGAGGTCCTCTCACCATTGAGCG
>CAZQSC010000119.1:0-7804 GCA_964595705.1 uncultured bacterium
TTAGTCCCGTTAGGGACGATATGTAATTTTTAAACTTATGGAGTCAAACCCAAGCTTTATTGGACACAAATTGCAAAAGATAGAAAATCTTTAGCAGAGTTTTCCGAATCCGGGTTGAAAAACCCGATTGAAATCGGGTTCTGGTTGGCCAGGTATCACTCTTGTTCGCAAGCAGTGTCGTACGCAGAACAGATGGGTGGGAGTTCAGGCTTTGTGTCCCTGAGGATGGAGTCAACAATTCTTTCTCATTTCAGTCGCCCAGTTCTATCTTAACAGCTGTTTCAACTCATCCATAAACTCATTTTTATCCTTGAAGTTCTTGTAAACCGAGGCAAATCTCACATAAGCAACCTCATCCAACTGTTGCAGGTGTTTCATCACCAGGTCACCGACCTGTTTGCTGGGCACCTCTTTGTTGTCCAAGCTGGAGATCTCGGACTCTATCTCATCTACCAACTGATCGATCCTGCTGGTGGGAATGGGTCTCTTATGGCAGGCAATGCTGATTTTGTTAAATAGCTTCTGCCGGTCGAAGGGCTCCCTTCTGCCGTCTCGTTTTATTATCATCAGGGGCATATCCTCGACATACTCGTAGGTGGTAAACCTTTTGGCACACCCCAGACACTCCCGTCTTCGTCTTATGGCCCGTCCTTCCTTAATTAGACGAGAGTCCACCACCCTGTCATCGGTTGATCCACAGTAAGGACACCTCATCCTTCAGTTCCCTCAGGAATTACAATTTTCGTCGGTCTTTCCACCCTTTTGCTTTCGCCCGCCATCAAATCTCTCCACCACAATGCCTGCCTCATCGAGCATTTCTTTTGCCAGTCGGTCAGGGTAACCCTCTAAGTAGACCACCCTTTTTATCCTGGCGTTAATGATCATCTTGGAACATAGTATACAGGGATAAGCGGTGGAGTAAAGAGTTGCCCCTTCGAGGTTCACGCCGGAGATGGCAGCCTGGACAATGGCGTTCTGTTCGGCGTGTACTCCCCGGCACAGCTCATGGCGCTCTCCAGAGGGTATCTTGAGTTTCTCCCGTAAACATCCTACCTCCTCACAATGTCTCAGACCCTCGGGTGCTCCGTTGTATCCGGTGGTCAGAATCCTTTTATCTCGGACAAATATCGCTCCAACCTTCCGTCTGAGGCATGTAGAGCGGGTGGCCACCAGCTTGGTAATCTCAATAAAATACTCATCCCAGGAGGGACGGGGCATCTTTCTCCTTTCAACAGGGAATAGGGAACTGGTCACACAATTCCCTAACCTCCCGTTTTACATTATCTAATACTAACTCATCCTCGATATGTGCAAGCACCCGTTTGATCAACCTGGCCACGGTTCGCATCTGCTCCTGTTTCATCCCTCTGGTGGTCAGCGCCGGTGTGCCCAGTCGGATGCCGCTGGTCACCCAAGGGCTTCGTTTATCAAAGGGAACGGGGTTTTTATTAACGACGATCCCGGCTCGTTCCAGCGCCTCGGCAGCCGCCTTGCCGGTGATGTTAGCCCTGGTTAAGTCTATCAAGATCAGATGAGTATCTGTTCCTCTCGTAACCAGATCAAAATCTAAGCTGAGCAGTTCCTCCGCTAATGCCTTGGCATTGGCGACAATCTGACTGCAATAGGTTTTAAACTCCGGCTTGAGAGCTTCGCCAAGGGCAACGGCCTTAGCGGCAATGATGTGCATTAAAGGACCTCCTTGGGTGCCGGGGAAGACAGCCCTGTCGATTTGGGCGGCATATCTGCCGGGGCAAAGGATCATTCCCCCTCTGGGGCCCCGCAGGGTCTTGTGCGTGGTAGTAGTCACTGCATCGGCGTAAGGTATCGGGTCGGGGTGAAGATCCGTGGCCACCAACCCAGCAATGTGGGCTATATCCGCCATTAAATAGGCCCCTACCTGTTTTGCAATAGCGCCAAATTCAGCGAAGTCGATGACTCGGGGATAGGCACTGGCGCCGGTGATAATGAGTTTGGGCTTGTATTCTCGCGCTAACTCAGCTACACGGCCATAATCGATCAATTGGGTCTTCTCCTCTACGCCATAGGAGACCACATTAAATAGGCGGCCGGAGAAATTGACTGCCAGGCCATGGGTCAGATGCCCGCCACTGGAGAGAGACATCCCTAAGATGGTATCTCCGGGGTCTAACAGGGCCAGATAGACAGCCATATTGGCCTGGGAACCGGAGTGGGGTTGCACATTGGCATGCTCGGCCCCGAACAGCTTCTCGGCCCGTTCACAGGCAAGTTTTTCTACCTTATCGATCACCAGACAGCCCTGATAAAACCTGTCGTCTGGATAGCCCTCGGCGTACTTGTTGGTGAGTACCGACCCTGTAGCTTCTCGCACCGCGGCACTCACAAAATTCTCCGAAGCAATCAGATTAAGCTCATCCTCCTGCCTTGCCTGTTCCTCTTTGACTAATTGAGCCAAAAGCTGGTCTGTCTTCTCAAGAGCTGTCACCTTTCTTCTCCTTACATTTCTGATCCTCATAGTCTAATATCTTATTCCACCTTCTCTGATGCCTTCCCCCTTCGAATTCGGCCTCTCTCCAGAACTTCACTATCTGCAGGGCCTGGTCTGTCTGGGTGATTCTTCCTCCCAAGACCAGAATATTAGCATTGTTATGAGTTCGACTTATTCGGGCCATAAAGGGGGTAGTACACAGAGCAGCAATAACACCTTTCACTTTGTTAGCCACCACTGACATCCCGATACCGGTGCCGCAGATCAGGATTCCCCGGTCGAACTCACCTCTGGCCACAGCTTCGGCCACCTTAAATCCATAGTCAGGGTAATCATCCTGTGGGTCAAACTCATAGGCCCCGAAATCCTTGTAAGACTGTCCGATTGAGTCGAAATATCTTTTTATGCTCTCCTTAAGCTCAAATCCGGCGTGGTCTGCTCCAATTGCTACGTGCATCAAAACCTCCATTGTCTCTTTAACCCAGATTCAGAAAACAGCCTGGTTTCTAGCCTGAGCATCTTTCTCCCATCGGCTTTTTCTCCCCTATGCCCTGTTCACAGGGGGTGGCAAGTGTAGCGATGGGAATTTGTTCTCGTGCGGAGAAGTTGGCTCATCTTCTGGCCAAAGGCGGGATGAGCACCTTTGCCTTTTTCTCCTCTCCACCAGCTCCCGTTACCGGGATGCTCTCTGTGGTGTGCACCAGCTTGCTCATAGTAGGAAAGACTATCTCCCCTGAAGTTTCATCCACATAGTATATGCCATTATCCGCGCAAACACCGAAGTAGTAATCTCCAGCCGGTAGGTTATAGACAAATATACCGCTGGGTCTGGAGGTCAGAACTCGCCCCAGGAGAGTTGCCTCGTCAAAAGAGACCTCTGGGGAGTAATATACCCAGTACATATTCCAAAGAGTGGTGTCGGCAGGAACCCAGGAGACTTTAATAGCTGGAGTGAGCTTACCGTAGATCTCAATAGTATCTTGTTCAGCAGTTACACTCCGCGGGGGTTGAGCTACGCGGTAGAGATTTGGCGAAAAATAGGATATCCCACCGCCAACAGAGAAGTTGTACTGCTTCATTGTCCCATAGCCTTCCTTTCGGGCCACTATAGTGTAGACTCCAGCGGGAACGTCTTCGAAACTATATGTTCCATCCACCTCTGTCGTATCCCTGCATTCGGGCAACTCTTCCAGATCCTCTAAGCAGACCTCCACCCCTCCGGCCTCTGCCTCTGAGTGATAATAATCTTTCCATAGTTTGACTTTACCTTCCACCGTGCCCGGGGTTAGCAGTCCTGGAGGCCCCATAGGCCCCTGTTCACCCCTGAAACACCCCTCTGTCGATGTCAGGGCAACTAACAACCCACTAATGATACACAATGATACAGTCCTTTTCTTCATAGATATCCCCCTGAATTTGCAGTGCCGATTCTGGAGGCCTCTGCAGACGCTCCCAGCACCCCCCTTCCAAAGTGAAGTGTGGGAATTGGTTGACTGGTTAATTGATGAGTGGTAGGGTAGAGTCCACTGTTGACTGCTGACTGATAATCATTTTACTCGATTGGCTACTTTACAATAAAATCTGCCTCTTTGACGAAACTGCCCTCAGGGGAGCAGATGGCATACGAGAAGCCCTTTTTTATAGAGGCAGCTCCATATTCTCCCCTTTTGTTCAGCGCTATCAAACCGATCAATATCTCTCGGTCGGCGGGGTTTTTCTCCACTATTCTGTGGAGCACTGCCTCACAGGCCTGCTGGGGTGAGAGGCCTGCACTCATCTTCTCCACCACAGCGAAGCAGGCACAGTGTTTCATTATCTCCTCGCCTATCCCTGTGGCTGAGGCTCCTCCCACATCGTTGTCCACATAGAGGCCAGCACCAAGGATGGGAGAATCCCCCACTCGGCCAGGCAACTTGGCTCGCAATCCACTGGTGGAGCACCCCACTGCAAGGTTGCCCTTCAAATCCAAGGCCACCATTCCCACAGTATCGTGCTCAGGGTGCTGCTCTTTCCAATCAAGCCACATCTTTTGGGATTTTTCGGTGAGCAGATTCACCTTTTTGAACCCATTAGCCAAAGCAAATTTCAACGCTCCTTCTCCCACCAGCATCACATGATGGGTCTTTTCCATCACCTTTCTGGCCACCGAGATGGGGTGCATTATCCCTTGCAGGGCAGCTACACTGCCTGCCTGATGTCCTGGGCCCCACATAATAGCCGCATCCAACTCTACCACTCCTTCCCGGTTCGGAAACCCCCCATATCCTACCGTGGTGACCTGAGGGTCGGCCTCAACCACATTTATGCCCTTCTCCACTGCATCCAGACAGCTTCCACCTCTGGCCAGTATACCCTGGGCCGCATCGCCTGCCTTCTTGCCGAAGGGCCAAGTGGATATCACCACTGGCAGGGAGAGCCGTTGTCGAGCTCCAGAGGTCTGGCTGGCTGATGAATCTTCGGAAGCACCTGTCTCGGCAATAAACTGTGGGGCAAGTAGAAATGAGGAAAGCCCTAGTCCCGCAGTTGCCTTGACAAAATCCCGACGTGAAATGTAAACACTCAATCCGCCTCCTCCTTGAGTATCCTCACCTGGCTCGTATATTATGCTCTGTAGTGTAGCCCCTTGCAGGCGTATAACCGTTCTTCCTGCCCTGTAATTTTACATATTTTACCACATTTGCCTGACATTGTCAAGGATTTTCCACACTACCAGATCAGTGAATCACCACAATCTTTCCCAGCGTGTTCCCCACCGCTGTCTCGACAGAGTAAAAGTAGACCCCCTCTGCCACTCGTTTCCCCTGCCGGTTTTTCCCGTCCCATTTAAGCACCATCCCTCCCTGTAAGCTCCGCACCAGTTCCCCTGCCGGGGTGAAGATCCTCACCTTAGCTTGTTCTCCTGCTTGGACACTGATATCGAAAGTCACACTCCCATCGTCACTGCGGAAGGGATTAGGGTAGACAAAGACAGTGGGCAGCGAGAGTGCTTCCCAGGGATAGGTCTGGCTGACCAGGCCGGAGTTTCCCCCCTTGTCGATAAGCAGGCACTGCAAGGCGATCTCCCCGGAGGGCATCCGGGCGGGAACGGCCAGAGTACCCCTCCATAGACGACTGCCGTAGGGGAAAGATCCCTTTCCAGAAGACTCCAGTTGGATTTCCTGGCCAGTGCCGTCCGGGAGGGTGCAAGAGAGAACAGGGGGCCGGTTCAGAGGCAGATACTCCGAGGCCACTAACTCAATGGCCAAGGCAGAAGAGGAGGCCCTCTTCACCGCAAGCCGCCCGGTGGGGGGGATTGAATCGACAGGGGCGATGAAGCCAGGGGTCACCGCCGGAGTGCCCAGTATGCCTTCCTCGGTAAAAGGCACCACCCCATAGTAGTAGATGGACTCATCTCTTAAAGGGCCTAACAGTGCGGTGCTGTCTGTGAAGCTGGTGCGGTCTGAAGCAAGATCGGCCAGGGGAAAAGCCCCGTAAAACAGGTAGGCATCCCCCCGATTATCCTCTACCTCAGGACGATAGAGCTCCTGGGGCTGGAGAGGGCCAAGCACCGCATTCTTCCGCATAACCCTGAGCCCAGCCACCCCAGCAGAAGCCTCTAAGGCCCACCTCAATGTGACAAACCCATTGCCATCTGAGGTAGCCGAAAGCTCAGAGATCTTTATCTGGGGGCTGAGATCGGCCGCATAACTGACGGTTCCACCGTCGTGTTCGGGGTCTAAGTTGGAAAGCACCAGTATCACCTCATCGATGGGGTCCCCAAACCCATCGATGTTAATCTGTCCCTCTTGAGAGATGGGAAAGGGAATAATCTCCTCGGCCACCGCCGTGCTGTCGTCCCAGTCAATTTCCAATACCTTGGCGCCCCAGCCACAGAAGCCGAACCCGTGGAGCAACCCTAGCTCTTCCCAGCCGACATCGTCACCGTCTATCTTAATCGAAAGCCGTCTCTTCTGTCCTGGCTCCTGGGGAAGGAAGCGGATGTATCGAGCCCCCAGGTGGTCTGGGCTTCTCCGGCTGTCCAACACTAACCTCATCGGGTATTGAGAGTGAATATTGTCTTGCAATATCGCCACAGAAGGGTATCTTGCTCCATGAGAATAATGGAATCTTTCAGATAACTCTCCAGAGGGTTCCCTTATCTTTAGGCCGTATCTGTCTCCGGTAAGGGCATTCCACAGGGTGAACTCCTTAAATTCACTGGGCAAGCTGGAGCCTCTCCGGGCGAAGACCTCTCTGAAGTTCATCAGATAGGAATAGACTCGGGGGACCATCGCCTGGTAGATCTCTCTGATAATCTGGTCACCATATTTCTGGGAAAGATAGAGCATAAATATCACATCGCCGTACTCATGCTTCCCGTTGAGAAGCTCAAGCGACTTCTCTGGGTGGAGAAACCAGGAGATCATCGGACGCAGACAGAATTCCTCTCCATCGGGTTCGTCCGGTTCTTCTGCCCTGAACACCCTGGTCTCAATCCACATAGCACAGGCCTCCATAAGCCATCGGTACATATAGGCGTTGTAGGTCATCTGCACCGCATGGAAGAACTCGTGGGCAGAGGTGCATTGCATGGCCTGATTTCCTTTAAACTTGCCTAACCATTGAAAATAGCGGGTATTGGCAGCAAAATAAACAGAGAAGGTGGCGCAGGTGCTGCTCTGTAAGTCTACCATATACTCAGGCATAGTGAACCCACCCCAGGGGCCGGTGAAAAAATAGATATCCCACTTTTCATCCCCGCCATTATCGGCCAGCCACCTGTCATCAGGGGGACAGTTGTAACTCATCTGCTCTACCACCACATAATATGCGTTTTCATAGGCATCAGCAGCTATTTGCACGTAATCAGGCACCCCGTCAGCAGGAGAGATGTCCTCAAGAGGCACACTGTAAGGCCCGGTAACAGTGTAATGACAGCGAAAGTGTCGTGTGTCATAAACAATGGGTAATCCTCCCTCACGATAGTAAGGACTCTTAGGGTTGTCGGGGCGCAAGAAGAAAGGGCTCAGCCTCTCCCTTTGTTCCAGAGACAGAAGGTCCCAATTTTCTCTTATCTCAATCAAATATGGGGTATAACACTCATAAGGCGAGAAAGGTTGGGATAGGCTGTTAGAGTGTAAGACCTTATCCACCGCCTCATCTAAAAATCCGCTGGCTACTGTCTGGCAGGAAGCCGAGGGCGTCCCAATTGTGAGACTCCCTAAGTAAAGCAAAAGGATCCTTACCCAGAGATTTTTAATGAATCTCATCTGATCCTCCCTCTTGAATTGGTTACTGATGACTGATCCTCTCGTAAAAAGTCCAGAGTATTCCCTCTCCCTTGAGGGAGAGGGAAAG
>CAZQSC010000120.1:0-7524 GCA_964595705.1 uncultured bacterium
TTATAAAAGGGAACACCAGTTGGGGCACCGATCAGCCCCAGTTTCATTATCACCAGAAAACCGATCAGAAAGCCGTAGATCCCCTGGGTTCCCGGCAGGGCAGTGAGCAGAAGTGCCTTACCAAATAGGTCTGGCTGCTCGCTTAACACCCCATTGGCCACCTGGGCAGTAAGCCCTACGCCAATAGCCGAACCTATCCCGGCTAAAAACACCGCCAGGGCCACTCCGAACAAGGCTAACTCTAAACCACCCATCAAGCACCTCCTTTGTGAAGTTTTGGTTTAATAGGGAGTATTTTGGGATTCTTACGAGTCAATCATCCTGGTCTTACGAAAAAGCACGAATCAGGCCAAATCTGAGCCCACTGGCTCATTCCTTGTGCGTGACCAACAGAAACTGGTATTGTTTTCTGAAGGGTTTGAACTCTTTGCCTCCCGCTTCTAAAAATTTACTGAAGAATTCAACAAACTGAAGCCTCATAGTATGGATAAAGCCGCTGAGCAGATTTATGGCTATATTAAACAGATGTCCTCCTATCAGAATCAGCAACATCGCCACGATTCCCAGCACTGGGATATGAGAGACCATCGAGGCTATGGTGTTGACCACTAAGGCGATGACACTGGTGGCCATCCCCAGGGCCAGAAGCCTGGAGTAAGAGAGCACATCCCCTAAGTAGCCGGTGATGCCATAGAGGGAGAACAATCCGGCCCCCAACCTGGCGATGATGCTTTTGTTGGCCCTGCCGGCAAACAGCACCACAGTCGCCATACCCAGCAATATCATCCATTTGCCTAAAACCCCTGCCCCGGGGCTGATAACTCCCGCCTTGCTCAGGGCAAAGATAACCACCCCGTTTAAAATAACCAGCCAGGAGACCTGATCCAGGATGCCATCCCAGAGCATACCGTCTCGCAGGTTACGGTAAAACCGGATCAACAGCCCCACACAGATCTGAATGAACCCGAAAGCTAAGGAGATCTCCAGAAATATCAATGGATTTTTAAGGGGATCAAAGAGCATAAACCTGCTCCGCAGTGCCTTAAGAGCCTGGAATGCAGAAGGAAGGGAGTCAAAGTTGACGCCAAAGTATCCCCCGGTCAAAATGCCGATCACTATTGTGCTCAAACCACCCCAGAGGCAGACCTGAAGCAGTCTTCTGGTGCCCTGGCCAAGCCGGAAGAGTCGAAGGGCAAGAAAACTGAGCAGGGCCACTACTACTCCGTAGCCAGCGTCGGTTAAACACGCCCCCAGGGAGATGACAAAGAAGGGCGCTAAGGGGAGACTGGGGTCTACATCGAAATACCGGGGAGTCCCATAAAGGTTGGTGATCATCTGGAAAGGCTCTACCACCCTGGTGTTCTCCAACAGAACCGGAGGCTCTTCCCCTGGTAAAGGTTCGGCGGGCAGAACTCGTACTGCCTCAAATTCAGTCTCTATGCTCTTTTTGAAACTGGGGAGATCTCTTTTTCTGATCCACCCCTCTGCCACAAATGTCCGGGCAGTGCGAGCGAAATTCGCCTGAATCAACTTCTGCTGAAGTAGATTAGAATAGTGATCTATCAACACCAGCAACTGGGGCCGAAAGGCTACCAACTCCCTGCTTTCTTCGATAACTTTTTGTTGAGCCAGAAGGTTATTTTTAAGCTCCAGCTCCAATTCCTTCAGTATCTGCCGGGGAGTGCCTTTGAGTTCAACCGGGGAGAACTCGGAGAAATCGAACTGGGCAAGAGACTCCTTCACCTGAGGTGAGAACTCTTTGGAGCAGAAAAGCAGGATGTAGTCTCGCCTTTCGTCCTGGTTGACTCTGATGAGCTCAAACTGGTCTGTCAGCTCAGAGAGTTCGCTTTCCAACTGGCTGAACTTCCCGGCCGGAAGACTGCCCAGAAAAAGCTCGGCACTGCGAGTTGACCTTATCTGTTCTAAGGGGATATCTAAAGGCGTCCAAGGGAGGAGTTGTTTCTGTAAGGACAAAAGCCGGTTGTGTTCGGCGGCAAGGTGAGCCCTGGTGGCGCTGAGGTTCTCGCACTTCTCCACCACCTGGTGATAGTCGAACTGACGGGTTACCTGATCATATTCCTCAGGGCTTAGCAATATCTTTGTGTCCGACAGCTTGGAGAGTAGTCCTTTGGACTCTTCAAACTCGGCCAAATAGCTGCTGGCAGACTGGACAGAGGCAAGTGTATCCTCTAACTGACGGGCAGGCACCTCCTGATCGCTGAGGGGGCTGACAAAATCAGCCTCGGCGTAGTTTTCATGAAAATTTACCGCATGAAAGGCTCCCATATCCTGAAGCCTTTCGATCAGACGATCTTTTTCTGAAAGGTGAGAATATATTTGCACTTTCAGCATTGGGGATACGGCCATCAGTTCCTCCCGTTCCAAACAAATATCGAAATGACGGACCCAAATTGATTCGCTCGTAAAAAGCGGTATTTCCCTCTCCCCATCGGGGAGAGGGAAGGGTGAAGGGGTAAAAGAAATATTTGAAATATTGAGACTTTCACCCTCGCCTTCACCCCGTGAAATAATCGTCTTTCATAGTGTTGACTCTCCCTGCACTCTCTCGGGCAGATTAAGGAAAGATCTATAGTATAGTTCTTTGGTATTTCACGGGGCAAGCCCCGTGAAATAATCACATCTGATAAGACTTCCTCCATTATACGGTGCTTAACCGATCAAAGCAAAAATACCGTGCAGCTTCCACCTATTTCACGGGGCAAGCCCCTCTCCCTCCAAGGGGGAGGGAGTCTGTCGGACTTTTTATGACAGATCAAAATTGAAAGAGGGGTTTTAAGCAAATTACTCTGAAACTCAAACAGGAACTGAAGGAGATTGCTAATATCTTTACATCAGCCATCCTAACGCTTGAAGGCAAAAATAATTTTACGTTTTGATTTTGGAGTCAGTTAACTTGAGGGAAAGGAGTGTTGAATAATGAACAGGACTGCTTTTTCAATATTGGCCTCTGCCTGATTGCGCAGTTTAGTTCTCTCTGCTTCGGCTTGGGCCTTTAACTGTTCGATCTGCCTCTCTGCCTGTTGTCGGGCCTCTTCTATCTCCTCCTCCATCTGCCTGTTGGCAGCCAAACGGGCGGCCTCTATATTAGATTGAGCCTGAGACTTAGCCTCAGCAATCATTCTGCTTGCCTGTCTCTGAGCCTCTTTCACTATCTGTTCTGCTCGAGTCTCAGCCTCTTTAATCTGATTGAGAACCTCAAGGGCCAATCGGACACCTCCTGAATAGGCTAAAATTCACGGGATAATTGTGGATAACTAACTGCTTATACTACCGCCTCTTCGCCACAACAGCATATTTTACTTATGATTATAACGCAAAAATAAAGAGGGGTTATCAACAGGTTTTCCACATTTCTCTGGCGGGCAAGAATTGATCTGTCCAAAAGTTACACCCTACCCCTTAATTGCTAAAGGTTAAGAGCCAATTAAACCAAAATCAAACTATTATCCTGTCTTTTTCTGTTCTCTCTCCGGTGGTCTCGGGATGGAGGAGAGGTCTTTGAATTCTTTCCCCGACTGGCAATTTCCTATAAATACAGCACCTTCTTCGATAATCAACAACTTTGTCTTAAGGTCCCCTTGCAGTGTGGAACTGGACTCCAAGACAACCCGTTCAGATGCCTCTAAGGTTCCGGTGATCCTTCCCGCCACCGTCGCCTTTTTGGTCTTAATATCCGCCTCTATCACGCCTTCCTTGCCCACTGTGAGACTGTCCCCCACAGTGAGCTTACCTTTTATGCTTCCATCCACACGCAAGCTATTATTAATATTAAATGTACCTTCCAGGGTCGAGCCCTTTCCAATAATTGTGTTTATCTGTCCTCCGTTCAATTTGGCCATCCTCTCTACTCCTTTCTCGGCAGAAATCTCCTGGGGTTCACTGGTTTAGCATCTTCCCAGACTTCGTAGTGCAGATGGGGTGCTGTGCTGTGGCCGGAGCTTCCCACGGTGGCTATCACTTGGCCTTTTTTAACCAATTGGCCTTCTTTGACAAACATTTTGTCATTGTGTCCATAGCGGGTGAAATATCGGTCGCCATGCTTAATGATCACCAGATTTCCCAAGTCATCTGTCCAGCCGGTGAAAAGCACCTTCCCGTCAGCGGTAGCCCTCACTGGAGTGCCGGAGGCAGCAGCAATATCGATCCCCTCGTGCCTTTTGCCCATCAGCCCTCGGTATTCTCCAAATTCGGAGGAGACCCTGCCCTCCGTTGGCCATATGGAGGGAATATCCCTCTGTTGGGTAGGGGAGGCCTCTTTCAGGCTGTCTGTCAATACATAGGCGGAGCGGGTGGTAGCAGGGGAGAGTTTAAGATCTGCTCCGGTCATCAGACGCAGTTGACGGTCAATTGCCTCCAGCTGCTTTAACTCCAAGGCCAACTGCCTAACCTTGGCATTCTCTGTTCGCAGCACAGCGTTCTCTCGGAGAAGTTGTACAGATCTTCCCCAGAAAAACAGGCTCACTACTGTAAAGACTAATAAGGCGGGGAAAAGAACTGTAATCAAGCGATAGATGGGTCGCCTTAATCTCAGCCTGGTGGCCTTTGACCCATCATCAGGAACGATGAAAATTGAAATATACTTGACTTTGGTTGACATCAGAAACAGAAGGTTTTAAATAAACCAGTAGGTCCCTGGAAAAATATTCCTCAGCTTCTTGCAAATTACCTTCTTAGTATAAGATCGACAAATTTCGCTAAAATTCAAGGGATAAATATAATCAGCGGCCGGAGAAAAGTCAAGCACAAGTTCTCAGCAGGCAGAGACAATTTTCCCTACGATATCATATTCATATGCTTTTGTTATTTTTACCTTGCAAAATTGACCCACTTGGACCTGGCCTTCGCTGATCAGCACCTGTCCATCTACTTCAGGGGCGTCCATCTGGGTGCGTCCTATCAGCCGCACAGCAGGAGTGTCAACCTGCCGATCGACAAGCACGGGAAGCACTTTGCCCACTAGCGAGCGATTAAACTCAAAAGAAATCTTCTGTTGAAGTGACATCACCTGATGGAACCGTTCCTCTTTCACCTTTTGGGGCACCTGGCGAGCAAATCCTGCCGCTTGGGTTCCCTCTTCCCTCCAGTAAGTGAAAGCCCCCAGCCGCTCGAATCTCACTTGCCCGAGGAAATCGAGCAGCTCCTGGAACTCTCGGTCGGTCTCACCTGGGAATCCCACCATCACCGAGGTGCGCAGGACCACTCCGGGAAGCCTTTCTCTCAGCTTCTGAATAAGCTGGGCGGTCTGGGTCCGGGTGATCCGGCGGTTCATCTCGGCCAGAATCCTGTCGGAGATGTGTTGGATGGGGATATCCAGATAGCGGCAGACCTTTGGGGTCTCTGCCAGTACATCTATCAGGCTGTCCCACCAGTGAGCAGGGTGGGTGTAAAGCAGTCGAAGCCACTGGATGCCTTCTATCTTTGCCAGCTTCCGGATCAGCTCATCCAGGCGTCTGTTGCCGTAGAGATCCACGCCGTACTGGGTGGTGTCCTGGGCTATCAGAATAAGCTCCCGGGCGCCCTGCCGGACTAAGTGGCGTGCCTCGGCGGCTAACTCTTCTATGGGTCTGCTTCGTTGTCTGCCACGAATAAGGGGAATGGTGCAGTAGCTGCACCAGTTGTCGCAGCCATCGGCTATTCTGAGGTAGGCGTAGTGGGAGGGAGTGAGGAGGCATCTGGCTGCCTGGTGTAGTTCTGTCCTCTTCAGCCCCAGAAGCCGGTCGCAGTGGCGGACGATTTGGGATTCATCGGCAATTCCGAGCACCAGGTCGGCCTCTGGCAACTGCTGTTCCAATTGCCTCCGGTAGCGCTGGGCAAGGCAACCGGTTACAATCAGCTTCTTCCCTCGGCCGTCTTCTTTCAGCCGGGCAGCCTCCAGGATCATCTGGATGGACTCCTCCTTTGCCGGCTGGATGAAGCTGCAGGTGTTGATAACAATCAGGTCGGCCTCTTGCTCAGAGCTGAGCTCGTAGCCGTTTGCCTCCAGAAGTCCCAGCATCTTCTCCGAGTCAACCAGATTTTTGGAACACCCTAAGGTGATCAGAGCCACTTTAGGTCTGTTCATAACAACCTCCGTCTCCTCCGCACTGTCCACTCGGTGGCGATCAAGCCCAGAACCAGTGCCAGAATCCAGGGATAGTTATATAGCCTGACTGAACGGCTCTGGGGCCGCTTTTGCTTCTTCAGGTCCAACTCCTCCAGCAGCCGGGGAAACTCCTCTGCCCGACAGAATCTGCCTCCGCTCTGGTGGGCTATCCTTCTTAGAAGCTCGTAATCTGCCCGGGTTTGTTGCAGCTCCAGGCTGTATTCCTCTACGGTGAACTCTCCCTTGCCTTCTCCTACTTTGTCCTCGTCCTTCCAGGCTATTGCTTTAACCTGGTAGGTGCCGGGGAAAAGTTGGGAGAGCTGGGCCCGGTAGATACCGCCTCCCCAGTCTTTCAGTTGAACTTGCCTCTGCTGCTTTCCCTGTTCGGTGAGGGTGACGATGACGGTGGCTGCTGGCAGGGGCTGACCCAGGGGGTCGTAGAGCTGTACCTGTAGGTTCACCTTCTCTCCGCTCCGGTAGACTTTCTTGTCGGCCCTCACCTGAACTGGCGAGAGATCTCTGGGAGCGGTCAGCCAGGCTGTGGTGTTCTGCCAGAATCTGTCTGAGGCCCGGTTGGTCTTGCCTGTCCCCCACATCACCAGGTCCCAACGCCAGAAGCCGCAGAAGGGGGCCACTACGACTCTGCCCCTGCCGTAGCTGCCCACTATCACAAGGGGAAGAGAGGTGCCGGTTGGGTCTTTACAATAGGCCAGCAGGGTTGCCCCGGGGCGAACAGCTCCCAGCCTGTTTATCCCGGGAAGCGGTGGCAGCTGGGCCCACATCCTCTGGCTCTCCAGGGGATTTTCGGAGAGCAAGGTGACGGGGTGTCTTTCTCCCTGAGCAGAAAGCTCCAGCTGAAACTCTCCGGACCGAAAGAATACCCCCGGCATCAGTTTCACCGGTAAGACATCTGTTAGAGGAGATTTTGTGTAACCGCGGAAGGTATTTTCGCCGCCGAGGATCAGAAGCCCTCCGCCCTGGCCGACGAAATCGGCGATCAACCGCTCCGGCTGGCCCATCAGCACCGAACGGGGCAGATCCAATAGGATGACTAAGTTGAATTTTCTCAGCTCTTTTTCAGATGTGGGAAATCTGCCCTGGTAGAACTCATTCCCTTTTTTGACCACCAGGGGGTGAACCTCCACGTCTTTTCCCCTCTCCAATGCCCTTTTAAGGAAAGAAAGATCTGGGCTTGGCCCGCCTGCCACCAGAAGCACCCGGATTCGGCTCTCCAGGACTTTGACCTCAAATCTCTGACGGTTGTTCTGGGAGGAGAGCTCTCCCTCCGCCACGGTGATACTTGCCTGGTATCGGTGTAGGCCGGGCTTTTTCACTGGCAGTTGGAATCTCACCTGTTGTTCTCTCCCGTCGCCTGCGAGCGTGACATATTTTCGGGCCAATTTTTTTGTTCCTTCGGACAG
>CAZQSC010000121.1:0-7517 GCA_964595705.1 uncultured bacterium
TTATTTCCTTTCGGGTAAAATAGATGAGGAGAGGATGTCTTATCGGGATGGGGATTTCTATCAACGGAATAAGGTGGTAGCCGTACTCGGCAAAAGGGTGATGGCTCTTTATACACAGGAGAAGAAGGTGGTGCTGGAGGGGGGCCGAGAACTCTATTTTGACCGCCTGCTCCTTTCCACTGGCGGCACCCCCATAGTTCCCCAAATAGAAGGAGGGGAGCTGAGAGGTGTGTTCACCTTCACCCGCTGGAATGACGCCCGGCAGGTCAGGGATTTCATTCAGGTCCAGAAGGTCAGAAAGGCAGTGGTGGTGGGAGGAGGACTGATCGGGTTAAAGGTAACCGAAGCCTTAGTGAAGTTAAGAGTAGAGGTAACTGTGGTAGAGTTGGCCGACCGTATTCTGGGAGCAACCTTCGATAAAAAGGCCTCAGAACTGGTTAAAAATTATATCAAAGAATTCAGCATAAATACCCTGATTAACAACACAATAATGGAGATCAAAGGTAAAGACTCCGCTGTCTGTGAGGTAACTCTGCGTGATGGAACGGAAATTGACACTCAACTGGTTATATTTGCTATCGGGGTCAGACCAAATGTCGCTTTAGCCAAGGAAGCTGGGATTGAGGTGAATCGAGGGGTGGTAGTCAACGAACGAATGGAGACTTCAGTGCCAGACATATACGCTGCTGGTGATGTAGCTGAAGGATGGGATGCCCTTACCGGCACCCGACGCCCCCTGCCTATCTGGCCTGTAGCTTACAGGCAGGGGAGTATCGCCGGACACAATATGGCCGGCCGCTCAAAGAAATACCCTGGGGGATTTCCTATGAATTCAGTGGAGCTTTGTGGTCTTCCCACTATATCTGCTGGCATTACAGATCCTCCTCAGGAAGGTTATGAGATACTTCAGGACTATCGCCCCAGTGAAAGGCATTACAGAAAGATTGTCCTTCAAGATAATCGCATAGTGGGGGCAATCTTTGTAGGTAATATCGAACGTGCCGGGATAGTTACAGGGCTAATTAAGGCTGGAATTGATGTCAGACAATTCAAACACCATCTGATATCAGAAGACTTCGGATTGCTCTGGCTTCCCCAAGATTATAGAAAACATGTAGTAGAAGGGCCAGGGATCGAAGTATGAGGATAGATGCTCATCGATTAAGTTACAAGGTGTTAAATGATAAGATTCAGTCGCTTATAAAGGCAGGAGAGCAGCAAATTATTTTAGATAATGTTAACGGCCAGAGATATATCGGCTGTGGCCTTAAGCAGCCGGTACAACTGGTGGTCAACGGTGTGCCGGGTAACGATCTGGCTGCTTTTATGGATGGGCCAACTATACTAGTCCACGGCAACGCTCAGGACACCATAGGCAACACGATGAGCTCGGGTAAAATAGTGGTCCATGGAAACGCCGGTGATGTATTAGGCTATTCTATGCGTGGTGGTAAACTCTACATCAGAGGCAATGCAGGTTATCGGGTGGGTATTCATATGAAATCTTACCAGGAGAAATTTCCGGTAATTATCATCGGGGGCACAGCCGGCGATTTCTTCGGGGAATATATGGCCGGCGGCATTTTGATACTGTTAGGACTTGATGATAAAGAACGGGCTATTGTAGGTAATTACCTGGGTACAGGGATGCACGGGGGGACAATCTACATCCGAGGAGAGATTAAGCAACATCAACTGGGCAGAGAAGTAGCCCTGGCCAAATTAGAAGCAGATGACCAGGAACGACTCCAGCAGTATCTGGCTGAATATTGTCAGGACTTCGGAATCAACCTGGGAGAGGTGCTGAATGAGAAATTTATTAAACTAATTCCTTATTCTCATAGGCCGTATGGAAGAATATACGCCTACTAACTGCTGTTTCGCTGCAACCTCACTTAGACCAGGAAGAGCCAATAAAGGTACCTGCTTTGAGCTTCATCCCAATACCCAAGTGCTTGGTGACTGATTAAGAAACTCGAGATTAACAGAAATGTTGCATCAGGTATAGGTTCTTACTAACGAGGCTTCGCCGCTGCTTCCCCTTCACTTCGTTCAAGGTCAGGCTTCAGCTTTAAAAATGACGGGTGTGGATTGCCAACGCCTTGGCAGACTCTAAGCCTGACCCAAGGCGATGGACTGCTGGCAAGCAGAATCTATTTCTATCCCCTCACCGCCGGAGAATCCTCACAGGTGGGAAGAACGATGCCATTGAACTAAACCCAAACGCAGAGTAACTGAGTTGAAGATAAACCTAAAAGGCGCTGTCGACTTAAACCTCGGCAGCGCCTTTCTTTTCCGGCAGTCAAAGTTGTCTCTTTCGATCGATCGATTGATTATTCAAGAAATATCTTCCCCTTTTGCCTCCTTTCTGTCTTTGCGGTAAAAATCGGCTTTAGGAACTTTCTACGAGCAGATTCGAAGTTTCCCTTGACAAAACTCAATGCCTGTGGTATAATTACCTTTTGCACTGCTTCGGCGAGGGATTCTGGACGAAGCATTTCCCTCCCTCCATTTGCTTCTTCAGCACCACAGAAAACCACGGGCATTAGATGATTATCCTGAAAACACTCCAGGAGATAGAGCTGCTCCGGCAGAGCAATCGAATTGTCGCCGATGTCCTTGCCACCTTGAGAGATCTGATACAGCCGGGGATAACTACCAAAGAATTGGACCAAATAGCAGCGGATCTGATATTGAAGAAAGGAGCTGTCCCCGCTTTTAAGGGATATAGGGGTTATCCGGCAGCGCTCTGCACCTCAGTCAACGAAGAGGTGATTCACGGAGTACCAGGGCCTCGCCGGCTCAAACCGGGAGATATAGTGAGCTTGGACTTAGGGGTGAAGCTCAACGGCTACTACGGTGATGCCACAATCACGGTGCCAGTGGGAGAGGTGGCCAAAGAGACCGAAAGGCTGCTTCGGGTGACCGAAATGGCTCTCTACGAAGGCATAAAAATGGCCCGGGTGGGCAACCGACTTTACGACATCTCCTATGCCATTCAATCCTTTATAGAGTCTAATGGGTTCTCTGTAGTGAGGGACTTTGTCGGACACGGTATCGGTAGGGATTTGCATGAAGAGCCCCAGATACCTAATTTCGGACGCCCTGGTCACGGCCCCCGGCTCAAAAAGGGAATGGTGCTGGCTATAGAACCTATGGTTAATCAAGGAGGATGGCAGGTAAAGCTCCTCCCGGACAAATGGACGGTGGTTACTGCCGATGGCAGCCTATCTGCACATTTTGAACATACCATAGCTGTCACCGATACTGACCCAGAGATATTAAGTCTGCCATCGTCACCAGAGGAGCGCCAAAAAATTTTAAGGAGATGGAAGTGGGAAAAAACAGATTTAAGCAGCAGGCAGCAGAGAAGATAGAGTCTATCAAGGACGAACTTGTGGAGCTTAGCCACTTAATCCATCGCAACCCGGAGCCATCCTTTGAGGAAAGGAAGGCGGCAGCCTGGCTGGCAGAAAAGCTGGAGGCTAATGGATTTCAAGTGGAAAGAGGATTGGGCGAATTGAAAACGGCCTTCCGGGCGGTATTGCCCCAGAGAGCTGGCCAGAAGCCGGTGGTGGCCCTGTTGGCAGAATACGATGCCCTGCCAGAGCTGGGTCATGCCTGTGGACATAACATAATAGCGGCTGCTTCCATAGGGGCTGCAATTGGTTTAACCGAAGTAATAACTCGGCTTCGAGGAACTATTCAGGTCATAGGCACCCCTGCTGAGGAGAGCGGTTGTGGGAAGAAAATCCTGGTAGAGAGGGGGGTGTTTAGGGGGGTGGACGCAGCCATGATGGTTCACCCTTCCAATCACACCTTAGTGGCACGAGGTTCGCTGGCTTCCCGGCTGGTGGAGGTGAAATTTCACGGCAAGGCCGCTCACGCTGCTGCTTATCCAGAGAGAGGAATTAACGCCCTAGACGGGGTCATCGAGACTTTTAATAACATCAACGCCCTGCGCCAGCACCTGCGGGGCGACGCCCGTATCCACGGTATTATCACCCATGGGGGAACCAGGACCAACATTGTTCCCAACTTTGCTGCTGCCCGCTTCCAGGTGAGGGCAGCCGACGACGAATACCTAAATCAGTTGCTGCAGAAGGTGGAAAACTGCGCCCGGGCAGCGGCTCTGGCCACGGGAGCCAGATTAGAATTTGTGCTGAACAACAGCTACTACCAGGCTATAAGACCCAATCACACCCTGGCTGAACTTTTCGCCGCCAACCTTCGCCAGCTTGGTGAGGAACTGGACGAACTGTCCCAGGCTGGAGCAATGGGTTCCACCGATATGGGGAATGTGAGCCAGGCAGTGCCAGCCATTCACCCCTACATTGCTATCTGTCCCAAAGAGGTGGTGGGACACTCACCGGAATTCGCCCAGGCTGCCATCTCTGCTCGGGCAGATAGAGCACTGCTAGCCGCTGCCAAATCCCTGGCGATGACTGTCGTAGATCTACTGAGCGATCCCACTATAATAGGCAGAATACAGCGGGAATTCAAATCACACCATCAAAAATAGTCATCAGTTACTGGTCATTAGTCATTGGTCATTAGTTACTGATCACCAGCCACTAATCACCAGTTGACTAATTGACCAAAGATCAAAACTCATCAGTTCAAGGTCGGAGACTCAGTTAGCAATGAAAATAGTAACCTTAGGGACGGGCGGAGCTATTCCTACCCCGAGCCGAAATCTGCCCGCAACCGCCTTGCAGAGAGAGGCAGAGATATTCCTCTTTGACTGCGGCGAAGGCACTCAGCTGCAGTTCTTAAAAGCGGGTCTAAGCCCAGGGAAGTTAAAGGCCGTTTTCATATCCCATCTGCACGGAGACCACATAGTGGGACTTCCAGGGTTGCTTATGACTCTGGCCCATCTGTCCCGAAAGACCCCTCTCTTTCTGTTTGGACCTCCCAGGGTTTCAGACTTCATCCAACTGACTTGTAGATGTCTCCAATTTACTCCTGAATATGAGCTTATAGTCAAAGAATCAAGCGGAGGGCAGGTTTATATTGATCCTAACTACCGGGTAGAGGCGGTGCCAGTCGACCACACCGTGTTCACCTTAGCCTATCTCTTTGAGGAGAAGGAACGCCCGGGAAAATTCCTTTTGGAGCGAGTTCAACAGCTCGGTGTACCTGAGGGACCTTTGTACGGCAAGCTTCAGTCCGGAGAAGACGTCACTCTCAGCGACGGCAGAATAGTACGGGCAGAGGAGGTGTTGGGAAAGCCCAGAAAGGGAAGAAAGGTGGTCTATGCCGTTGACACCCGTCCCTGCCAGCAGGTGGCGGAAATCTCCACTGGCGCAGACCTCCTGGTTCACGATGGGATGTTCTCAGATCAGCTGCGGGAAGAAGCTCGTCTGAAAGGACACTCTACCGTCGTTCAGGCAGCAGAAATTGCCCAGAAGGCTAAGGTGGAAAGACTTCTGCTCACCCACATAAGTCCCCGCTATCGTAACCAAGATGCACTTTTGCAGGAGGAGGCGATGAGCATCTTCCCCTCCAGCACTGTGGCTAAAGACCTAATGACATTCGAAATCCCAGTGCATAAATAGGGTAACTCCGTAGTATAGGGCGTAGAGCCTGTCATCTATATAGATAAGCCCTGCTAAATTGTAGACAGACTGAATAAAGACCGCTTTGAACATTTAGCCGTAGTTCCTCGTAACCTTCAGCTTTCTTTATCCTTACAGTACGAGCGGATTTTTTGTTGCGTATCGGAAAAATAGTATGTATATTGTATGTTCAATAAAATTCAGCAAACTTCGAAGAGGTAACCAGACCAAGTTTCATCTTAATCTATACTTATCTGTGGGGGACGGATTTTGTTTATTATCGGAAATTTCTTAGTGGCCCTGGCCAGAATTCTGGGCGTTGTGTTAACGATTTATATGTGGTTGATAGTTATCCGAGCAGTGCTTTCTTGGTTTGCCCCTAATCCTTACAGTTCGGTCATCCAATTCCTTTATACTATCACCGAGCCCGCCCTGTTGTGGGCCAGAAGGGTCCTGCCTGGCAGTCTATGGCGCACGGGAATAGATTTTTCTCCCCTGGTAGTCATTTTGATTATTGTATTTCTGCAGCAGTTTCTGGTCAGAAGTCTCCTGGAGCTTGGGCTTCGTTTACGCTAAAGGGAGGGAATTTTTATGAGAATAACACCCCTTGACCTCAGAAAACAGGAGTTTAAAAAAGCTTTCCGGGGCTATGACACAGAGGAGGTAGATGCCTTCTTAGAGATAGTCGCTGCCGAATTTGAACAGATCACCAAAGAGGACGCCTCCCTGAAAGAGAGGGTTGAGTCCCTGGAAACTGCCCTTGCCGAATACAGAAACTTGGAAAAGACACTACAGGACACCCTTTTGGCTGCTCAGAGGACTACTGAAGAGGCCAGAGCAAATGCCCAGCGAGAAGCTGAGCTCATTGTCAGAGACGCCCAGATCAGAGCCGAAAAAATAGTCGACCAGGCACGAGCACAGGTAAGCGAAATAAAACAAGAGATAGCAAACCTGAAAACTCAGAAAGACTCTTTTCTGGCTCGGTTGAGGTCGCTGCTCAACTATCAGATGTATCTTTTAGAGACAATGGAATTGGAAGAAAAACCTGGCTCTAAGGAAGGCGAAGAGCCTCCGGACGAAGCTACCGAGTCTTAGTTCCACCCCGGTTAACCGGATCTCCCCGGTAGGTTAGAATGTCTCAGATTTCAGTCAGGCTCTACCCGAACGCTTCAAAAGACGAGATCCTTGGTTTCGATGAGAGGAGAAGACTGAGGGTCAGGGTCTGTGTCCCTCCGGTCAAAGGAGCAGCCAATAAGCAGCTGGTCAAACTGCTGGCTAAACGGCTGAGGATAGCTAAATCCCAGATTTCTATCCTCTCCGGTGAAAAAGGTCGAGATAAATTGGTCGAAATCAGAGGGATTACCGGGGCAGTTGCAGATTTACTGAAAGAAAAATCCCTGTAGCTAATGAGACTCAGTGCAGAGTGGAAATATAGACTATTCCTTCTGGATCGACTTTGGAGACATAGTGTTCAGAGGCTCAAAAGGAGAAAAGGCATGAGTGAAGCGAGGATAGGAATTATCGGTGGTAGTGGACTTTACGACATCGAAGGCATAGGAGAGTTAAGAAGTATAAGAGTGGAAACCCCCTTTGGGGACCCCTCAGACCAATACCAGTTGGGAACCTTAGAAGGCAAGGAGGTGGTTTTCCTGCCCCGCCACGGCAGGGGACACAGGCTGCTGCCCACAGAACTCAATTACCGGGCTAATATCTACGGCTTCAAAAAATTGGGCGTGGAGTGGATTATCGCTGTCTCCACTGTGGGAAGTTTCAAAGAGGAGATAAGGCCCCTGGACATTGTGATCATCGACCAGTTTTTTGACCGCACCAATCAGGCCCGGAAAAGCACCTTCTTTGGAGACGGCATCGTGGCACATATCTCCTTTGCTGAGCCCCTCTGCCCTTCCCTGCGAGAAATACTCTACCAGGTTGCTATCCAGGTGGGAGCCAGAGTTCATA
>CAZQSC010000122.1:0-7495 GCA_964595705.1 uncultured bacterium
CCTTTACAAGATGGCATGATGGCGTTGCACGACCGGAATGGGCAGACTATTGGATTCAGAGGTATGTGGCTCTTACTGACAATGAGGATGCTGCTACGAGAGTTCTACGTGAGTAACTATTGGAAAAGGGATGTGCATTCCTCAAGGAAGCAATGAGGGAAAATCCGACGCTCAACGATGCAAGCGTAAAAATAGGCCATTTTGAATCGGCGGAAATCAATCAGCAAGAATAGGTGATTGTAATTGCAGGGAGGGTAGTTATGTTCTTAATCAGCAGCTTTAAGAAGCACAGCCAGCATCTTTTGCGCAAGATTACCCTTAAGGTGACCGTTCTGATGTTACTTATCTTGCTTTGTATTGGGATGACTTACTATTGTAATGATATACTGGGCATCGATGTTTTATTCACCCATTTTTTCTACGTGCCCATAATTTTAGCCGCCTTCTGGTGGGGGAGACGAACTATCTGGGTAGCCATTTTGCTGGGCGGATGTTTAATAGCTTCTCATGCCCTTTCAGGTTTGAATACTCCGTATACAGCGGACCTGCTGCGATTGGGAATGTTCATTCTTATCGGTCTTGTGGTCGGCACATTGCGGGCACAAACTCTGAAGACCGAGTGGAACCTGCGGGAGACACGGGACTACTTAGACAGTCTGATCCGTTGTGCCAACGCTCCCATCATTGTCTGGGACAAAGAGGGAAAGATCACCCTGTTCAACAATGCTTTCGAGCGTCTCACCGGCTACCGGGCCGATGAAGTGATCGGCAAGCCGCTCACAACCATTTTCGACGGGGCGTCCAAAGAGGAATCGCTGCAAAAGATCGAGCAAACTTTGAAAGGTCAGCACTGGGAGGCGGTGGAAATCCCCATCCGCTGCAAGGATGGGGAGGAGCGGATTCTTTTGTGGAACTCCGCCAACATCTATGCGCCGGATGGCAAAACCCTGATTGCCACCATTGCCCAGGGCCAGGACATCACCCTGAGGAAGCAGGCCGAAGAGGCTCTCAATCTACGAGTGGACGAGCTGGAGGCCCATGGACAAGTTATCGAATCTATGCTCGAAAGACGGATAAGGGAATTGGCTGCTCACGAGCGCATTGTGGATTCCATGCTCCGCACCCTCGATCTGGACGAAAGACTGGAGATCGGCCTTAAGGAGATCATGAACCTGACCGGCGCAGAAAAGGCCGGGGTGAGTCTGGTAGAAGGTAACCGCTTAGTCATACGCAAGCAGTTTGGTTTCTCAAAGACTTACCTGGCCTGGGCGGGCGATTTAGCCGTTGAGGATGTGCCCTCGTGCGAGGAGATCACCATAGGCTGGAACGACATCCCTGACCCTTCCTCCCGTCTGGAGGTAGCGTTCAAAAAGGAAAGACTGAAAAGCTGGGTGACCGTCCCGCTTAAATCGGAACAAGACTTTCTCGGCATCTTCACTCTTGCCTCCCACAGGCCTCAGGCTTTTCCCCGGGAACAGATTGACATCCTCTCGGCATTGGCAAACAGCCTGACCCTGATGCTGCAGCAGGCCAGCCTTTACCGCACGGCACAGGAGCGGCTGGCCCGCTTGACCACCCTGCGGGAGATTGACCAAGCCATCTCCGCCAACCTCTCTATGGAGGGTATCATCGAAGTGGTGCTGCAAAAGGTCAGTCCGCACATCTGGGTTGACGCTGTGGGGATAAGCCTAACTGATTGGGAGCGAAAACGCACCATGCTGACGCGGCTGCATCTGCCCGGTGACGTGAACATAGAAGGGGAGGCTTTCGGTCTGTCCGACAGCCTGCTGGCCCAACTGGGGGTTGAGAAAAGACCCGTCATCATCTACGATGTCAAGTCTGACCCCCGGCTGCAGAATCACCGTGATATCGTGCGCAAGTACAACCTCAGTTCCTACGTGGGGATGCCTCTGGTGGTTCAGGACAAAACCATCGGGGTGCTCCACCTGTTTACCGTCGAGCCTCATCAGTTTAGTCAGGAGGACCTGAATTTCTTTGCAACTATGGCAGGGCAAGCGGCCATCTCCGTGCAGAACGCCCGCCTGTACGAAGAAGCAAAGCGGCGTGCTGAGAACATGGAAACCCTCGCTGAAGTGACCTTCAATTTCACCCAATTTAGCTATGAAGGGGAATTGGCCACACAGATGCTGGCCTCCGCCTGCAGGGTCACCGACATAGAAATAGGGGGCTTGTTCTGGTACAATGAAGATACAAACACCCTTCAGCTAATCGCCGGGGTGGGTATCCCCGAGGAGAAACTGAGCCAGGCAAAAGAGCAACTCTCCTCCCCTGTTGATCCAAAGGCGAGCCTCTCCGCACTGGCGGCTTTCACCAGGAAATCCATCTATGTGCCGGATGTGAGCAAAGAACCCAGGTGGAGGATAGAGTCGCTGAGAAGCGGCTCGGCCTACATCGTGCCTCTGGTTCACCGCGAACACCTCTTTGGCGTGTACGCTTTCCTGTCACGAAAGGTGCATGGCTTCTCCACGGAACAGCGTGCCCTGGCCGACACGTTTGCAGCCTATGTCTCCAGCGCTCTCCAAAATGTCAGGCTATTCAGAGAAACCCAGCGTGCCTACGAAGAACTTCAGAAGACGCAAAACCAACTGCTCCATGTTCAGAAGATGGAGGCTATCGGGGCGCTGGCCGGAGGGGTGGCCCACGATTTCAACAACATGCTCACGGCGGTTCAGGGAAACACCGAGCTTGCGTTGATGACCCTCGGGGAGGATGATCCGTCGTACCGATACCTGAACGAGGTTCGAAAAGTGACGATGCGTGCCGCCAACCTGACCCGACAACTCCTCCTGTTCAGCCGCCGACAGCCGATGGAGAGGGTCCCCTTTGATCTCAACAGAGTGATTCAGGAGCTGACCAAAATGCTGAGCGATATTATCGGCGAGGAGATCTCTCTGACCACAGACCTGGGGACTGACCTCTGGACGGTTCAGGGAGATGCCGGAACCATCGAGCAGGTGATCATGAATCTGGTGGTCAATGCCCGGGATGCCATGCCGGAGGGGGGAGAGATCACCATCAGGACCCAAAATGTGCAGCTGGATCAGGAATATTGCAAAACGCATAGCTACGCACGCCCCGGGAGGTTCGTGTGTCTGTCTGTCACGGATACAGGAGAGGGCATAGACCAGGCCATCATAGACCGCATTTTCGAGCCTTTCTTCACCACAAAGGAGCCTGGGAGAGGAACGGGTATGGGGCTTTCGGTGGTGTATGGTATCGTCAAGCAGCACGAAGGATGGATCACCGTGGAAAGCTCCCCGGGGTGTGGATCGACCTTCGAGGTGTATCTGCCGGCCGTCTCCATCAAGCCGGAGGAAGAACCGAAAGCCCCCGTCTCCTTAGAGGCGTTCAGGGGCAGCGGGGAGCGGATTCTGCTGGTGGAGGATGAGGAATCTGTGAGGGGGTTAATCACAAAGGGACTCTCCGAGAACGGATATATCGTCCTGGCTGCGGCGAATAGCGGGGAGGCGCTGGATATCTTCGAGAGGGAAGCGGGGGACTTCGATCTCCTTTTCAGCGACGTGATTCTGCCAGACGGCAGAGGCCCCGAGTTGGCGGAAAGGCTTCTTAAACGCAAGCCCGGAATGAGCGTTCTGTTCACCAGCGGGTATAGTGACGAAAAGTCGGATTGGAGTGCCATTCGAGAGGGGGGGTATCCTTACCTCCAGAAGCCGTATTCACTGTCCACCATGCTCAGAGCCGTGAGAGATGCATTGAAGAGATGAGGAGAGGAACGAACGAAAGAAGATGCGACTCCGGTTGTAGCTAAACACAACTTAATGCGAACAGTTCGGGAACACATCGCTGGAGGACCTCCGGGGATCTGTGCGCCATAGAGACCACAAAGCCGTTGAAGGAGCGGATTAACTTGTGGATATGAGCGGCGTGCGGTATCCAGATGGACGGTCTTGCCGAAGTTCTTCTTCCTCTAAGCCGCCACACGCTTGCTACTCCATCGTGCCACCTTCAGGCTGCTTTGGCGGGGAGGTTTCTGGAAGGCTTGGCGCAGCAACTCCAATCTCTCTGGGGTCAGGCGGGGAGCCGAAGGACTCTGGAAGTTCGGAATCAGCCCCTCGGGACCGGCCTGGTTGAAGCGATGGATCCCCTCACACACCGTCTGGGGTCTGCGCCCGAGGTGCTTGGCTACCTGTCGGGCCGGGCGAGCTAAGGCCACCAAGGACAGGGCGAGAAACCGTTCTCGCAGGCGTTTGTTCTCCGCCTGGATGCTCCTTTGAAGAAGCGATTCGGGGGTCTTTTCCCACTTCGGATCAACTTTGAGCATAGGACACCTCCTTTGAAGGGTGTCTCCTTTAGATTTTTAAAGACGGTCCCAAAATGATTCGGTTTCATCTAAGGGATGCTATATGAATAAGGGCCTAACATCGGACTGCGGCCGACGCCACAACGCGGCGCGGCTGAGCCCGGGCGTTCGGCAAGGAAACTGATTGCAAATGGAAACCGTTATAGAAGTTAAAGGTCTGACACGTAAGTTTGGTTCTTTGGTAGCGGTGAACCGCGTGGAGTTCGAGGTTTACCAAGGCGAGATCTTCGGGTTTTTGGGCCCGAACGGAGCTGGCAAGACGACGACCGTCCGCATGCTCACTGGCGTGATCGATCCCACGGAGGGTACTGCAACAATACAAGGTCACGACATCCGCAAGGAGCCGTTGCTTTCGAGAGCACACATCGCCGTCGTCCCCGAAGAGGCAAATATATACCTCGATCTCTCTGTCTGGCAAAATCTTATGCTTATGGCAGAGTTGCACGGTGTCGCGCGAGATCGACGCCTCCAGGAAGCAGAGCGCCTGCTTGATGCACTCGGACTGGCAGAGAGAAAGAAACAGAAGGCCCGCACGCTCTCCAAGGGGCTCCGGCAAAGGCTTATGCTGTGCGCTGCATTGGTAACGAGTCCAGAAGTGTTATTTCTCGACGAACCCACCAGTGGGCTGGACGTCCAGAGCGCAAGGCTGATACGCCAGATAGTGAGCGATCTGAACCGGAGCGGCCTCACTGTGTTCTTGACCACCCACAACATGAGCGAGGCTGGCGAGATGTGCTCACGTGTAGCGATAATCGACAAAGGATGCATTGCTGCCATAGACACCCCAGAAAAGCTGCGCGCCGCCATAAGTTCCCGTCAATACGTCGAAGTGCGTTTTGCGGGTGCCGCACCGCAGCAAAATGAGCTCGAGTCGCTGCCCGGCGTCTCACAGATTGAAGCGGACAATCGCACTTTCCGCTTGTACACCAAGTTGCCCGGCCAAGTGGTGACCGAGGTCGTTCGATTGGCGGACAGCAGGGGATTGGAGATCACGGATCTTGGCAACCGCAAGCCCAGTCTGGAGGACGTGTTTCTTTACTTCACGCGCGGGCGCAAGCAGAGGGGTTTGCAATGACGGTTCAGAAGGAAACGGCTCGGGCTTGGCGCCGGCAGTTGCATGGTTCGCTGGTTATTCTGAAGAAGAACGCACGCTTGTACTACCTGAAACCGCCGGTGCTGATCTTCGGGGTTCTTTTCCCGGTGTTTTTCTTCCTTGCGTTCAAGATGGGGCGTCCTATCGCGGCTGAAAACGTCGTCCCAGGCATGATTGCTATGGCACTTTGGTTCACGGCGAGCGCAGTCGGGCCTTTGGTAACCCCTTGGGAACGGCGCGCCAAGACCTATGAACGTCTGATTTCCACTCCTGTGTCGCTGCCCGCGATCTTGGCGGGAGATGTGATCAGTGGGTTCGTCTTTGGAACCTGTCTTTCAGTTATTCCGGTTCTGCTGGGGCTCGTTCTGACAGATGCGTGTGTCGTGAACGCGCCACTGCTCATTGCCGGAATCGTGATGGGCGCGCTGAGCTTTGCTTCTCTGGGCGTGCTTCTCGCCGCACCTCCGGCAAGCAGTCCCTCTAACATTATGCTGTTGTCGAACTTGGTCCGGCTACCGCTGCTTTTCGTGAGTGGGATATTCATGCCGATTGGACAAATGCCCGTCTGGGTGCAGTGGATTGCACCGTTGTCACCGTTATCATACGCAAGCGATTTGATTCGTTCTTCTTTTGGCGGTTCCGCGTTCTTTCCGGTGTGGCTGAGCCTGCTTATGCTAGTTCTATTTACACTGGCATTCTTTATGGCGTCCTGCAAATTCCACAATATGTGGCGGGCAAAGGGATTGTAAGGAAGATTCCCGGGATGCCGAACGAATCGCTGCACCTGACATTTTTCCGCTTCGCTCCAAAATGCGGGTGAACTCAAACGTTATGTTGCAAAAATACCCGGAGTATGACTAACAGAAATGAGATATTGGTAACAAGCAGGGGAAAGATCATAGGAACTTTTGAGGACAGTTATATCGGCCAGCTCCGAAAGTTGGTCGGTCATAGAAAGCTTATCACGCCAGGTGTACGAGCCATCATTCAGGATGAACAGGGACGCATCCTTTTGGTACGTCGCAAAGATAACGGTTTATGGGGGATGCCCGCAGGTCATATGGAGCTGAATGAATCAGTATTCGATTGTCTGAAACGTGAAGTCAAAGAAGAAACAGGCCTCAATGTGATTTCAGCAACTCCAATAGCTATCTATTCGGAACCGAGATTTTCATTTAAAAATGTGTATGGAGACTATATGCAACTCTTTTGTATCGTGTTCCGGGTTGACAAATGGGATGGAACCCTTATGACATACACTGACGAAACACTCGAAGCCTGTTTCTTCCCATTGGATAATCTTCCAAAGCTTCCGAGCCTCTATAAAGAAACACTGGAAGATTTAGAGAGATATGACGGACGGTTTATTGTAAAGTGACTTGGACAACATAACATACGACAAGGCAATTCACCTGACCAAAGGGCGGTGTCTCAAATTGCCAATAATCAGTGTATAAATAAAATTTTCATAATAACGTTCTGTGCATATAAGCCCTTTGGCAAGTGATCACCAGACGTTAGGCTTCAAGTATCACGTGAACTCAAGAGGGGAATAGCATGACACAGGAATCTCTACATTGGGATTGGACAAGATTCGATAATTTTACACACGATGATTTATTATTGCGCTTTGCCACAGATTCAGATTTCCCATTTGTTCAGGGATTAGTGTGCCATCCAAGCACAATCCAATCCCTGAACGATACGCCCGAATCGGCTGAAGCGACACTTAGAAGTCTTTGGGCAGAAGGTTTGAGGGGCTTCCACTTCATAGTCGAAGACAAACAATTAGCAACTCCTGTTGCCTATTTGAGGCTTCTTTATCCCTTTGAAGAGCCACTGTTTGTGGCTCAGCTTTATAGCGGTTGTTCCTAACCCTCAGGGGGCAGGGATATGGCCGAAGGATTCTCCAACTGTTGTTGACCGTAGCGAAAAGTACGGAATGTGTGAGAAAGTTTGGCATGCATACTGTATCTGACTGGAGTGCACCCCTAAAAGGAGAGCACCGGGGGTGAACCCCTTGCAGGAGACAGGGAGTTAAGTTATATTGTAGTGCAAGA
>CAZQSC010000123.1:0-7342 GCA_964595705.1 uncultured bacterium
TTGAAGAGTCTTATGCCGACAGTTTTGCTCAGCGTTTTGGAAGAGCCGGCCGAGCCGGAAGGCCTTGCAAGGTCTTGGTCTTTAGTAACACCCTTTATCGACTGGCAGAGGATGGAATGTTGCAATCCCATTATTCCAGACAGGATTTCCTGAGACTTATAGAGACCCACTGTCAACAGAAACAGCCTACAACTATCTTCAACAGCCTTGCTGCCTATGCATATTATAAGTTCTGGAGGAAGGAACAAAGGATCTTCGATCCTGAGGATCTCGAAATTATGGAAAAATTAGACCAAAAGGGGGTTGATTACTCACCCTTCAGGGGCTTTGTCCCTTATACTGAGTATGAGATAGGAGGGCAAAAGATAAGTTTTAAGTCTTTGTTCAAGAAGGATTTGTCTGTACTTCCGAATGGAAAGGTAAAAGGGGTCCCTTCGCCTGAACGATATTTCTTTGCAGACAGGAGATCTCCGATTTACGCAGTCTATCAGGGCACGCCGCTACCACCCGAGGTTTTGGCCGAGGATGAGAAGGGAAAGAGAAGGGTCTCCCTTTGTAAAGTAAAATTTGACCTCTTTAGAAAGTCATTCTGGACGGTATTAGATATAGATCTGCTGGACACAGATGAGGAATCGTCAAAAGGCGATGACAATATCACCCTTCAGCTATCTGAGGAATACCGAGTAGGCGGAGACGCGCCCGGGAGGGTGCGGTTTTTCGAAGTGGATGCCTAAAGGAGGATCTTGGGAATGATTTTTCAGCGGCTTTTAACAGAACCAGCAAAAACTGAGTACTTCATCTCGATCTTTGAGCATGGGGTGGATACCTACCATGTAGTCAAATATCTCGCCCAGAAAAACCCTGGTATGATAAGGGATGAGAATTTGGTAAAACTTGCTGCTCTGGTTCACGATGTCGGGAAACTCAAGAGGGATTTTCAAACTAAAGGAGAGAGAAAGCTCTGGGTACATCCAAAGCATACCCAGGAATTCTTACTTCCCCTTCTTCAAGAGAGGAGCTTCCAGCGTGTCCTCACTGATAACGGTCTCAACGTTCCTTCTGAGATCGGTCCCCTTATAGCGATGTGTGAAAAGCATCATGCGCCGGATGCTCCACTTTTGAGAGACCATCCTGAAGCAATCCTGCTAACGGTGGCAGATGCCATCGCTTCGATGATGGAGGCAGGAATTACCGGTAATGTGGAAAATCTCTTAAGAGGCTATCCTTATTCCCGGGTCACCCTGGCTGAAGTGAAGGCTTTTGGTTTCACCGAGGGGTTAGATACAGAGATTCACAGGTTAGACCTCCCTGGGACCTTTGTTGAAGATGTATTTCTGGCAACCATGATCTACCAAGCCCTAAGTGGGTTATTACTTGAATGCGATGTATATCCAATCCTTCAAAGAAAATCCAGCCTTTGGGTGGTAGGTTCGGAACAGGCCATTATTGATGTCGTTAAGACCTTCCAGGTAAATCCTCAGACGTTGTATCAGTCAAATTTCGACGCGGAAATTTATTCTACCATTCTGGACAACGTTCTCAAAACCACAGGCGCTGGCGGGTTACAGGCGGATCAACTTCGCTTTCTTCTGATAGATGAGAATCTGACAAAGAAACTGGCCCGGCAGATTGTGCTACGTGACTCAGGAAGGATGATTCTGGAAAAAGCGGGTGTCTCCACAGACCGAGTTGAAGAGTTTTTTATGAAACAGGCCCCAAAGGTGGTGGACAAGGTCCGCTTTGCAGGTGAAAGGGGGCTAAGTTACCTGATCACGGGGCCTACAGCTGCTTATCACTACCATCAATGGAGATTACCTCCTCCTGATGCTCTTGTCTTGAAGGTGAGAACCGAGGAGATTAACAGGTGGTATGCCTACCTTCGGAATAAACAGGTCTATGTCTCAGACAAGCTGCCGGGCCGGAAAGATACAAGTATCTATAGCTATACGGTTATTCTGAACCCCAACCTTACAGATCCACAATTTGATCGGCGTATTGTCTCCGATGGGCTTTATCATATTTCTGCGGAGGATTTGATCTCTGAGTTATTGTCGGGCGGAAGCCCAGATCAGATTGCAGAGGCGGCTGCCATTATTTACAAGCAACACGGAGCCCTCAATTGGGATTTGATATTGGAGCTGTCAAAACAGAGGCAGGCGCAGGAACAACTTCTTAACATCCTGAGCAGTCTGGATGATGCAACAGCTTACATATTTTCCCGGGCTCTGCCGCAAGGGATCTTTGATAAAGCTGGGAAAGTTAGACCTGTACCCACCTTAAGTACGATATGTAGGAAGATCATTGATGATTTAGGAAGATAGATGGAAGATCGGTATATTCTCAGTGAGGAAGAGGAGCAGACATTTCACGACTTCATTCTGTTTATTGAACGGTGTCGGGGAGAGGGCATTGAACCCATTATATTAGGCGCTTACGCTGTAAAAATTTATGCGCGAAGAGATCGCCCTACCCTCGATATAGACATGTGGCTGGAGCACAATGCAATTGAATATGCAAAGGCTGTTCTGGAGGAATTGGGCTATGAAATAGAATCAGACGAACCTATGTTCAGAGCAGTTAAGGCAACGGAGGGGAGAGAATTCGCCATCCATATCATAAGGGGAGAACCTAAATCTGAAACTCATCTGGTTGGTATTATTCTCAGCACTGACAGACGGCCATTCCGGAAGGCAGCCTTGATAACATTGGAGGGGAAACAACTGAGCGTTAGGGTACCGTCTTTAGAAGCTCTTTTATTAATGAAGCTGATGTCTCTGGGACTTGACAGGGAACAGGACATTGTTGACGTCATCAATTTATTACTCGAAAGGTTTGAGGACCTTGATCTAAGGTCGTTTAGGGCAACGGCATTTGAAATAAAGTTCAACTGGGATATCCGGAGTCAGATAACTAAACTCGCTCAGTGGTTAGATCATGGAGACCTGGACCGCATTTGGGAAGATTATCAACAGCGGAAGTTCCTGAAACGGGAGAAAGAGAGAATAAAAACTGCTTTGAGGGAGCTTGAGAGAGGACTGTATCAGGAGAAAATTTTATGATCCGGTTAAATGATTCTCTACTGAAAACCTATAAGTTTCTGTGGGTTAAGTTTGGTGAGAGGGAGTTCTCACGGCAGGAAGCGCTTTCGGCTCTCAGAGAAAATGACCCGTCTCTCGAGCGGGGTTATATCGACAAACTTACATATGAATTGGAGAATGCTGGTGCGCTCCTGAAAGATTGGGGCACTTCATCCCTTGATCGGCGGAGAAGTATCTACCGTTTGGTACGGCCAGAAGATTTTGAAGAGGCTGACCAACTGGAAAAATCGTTTGCTGAGACCGCTCACCAAGAGGGGGGACTCTCGGAGATTATAGATTCTCTATGGAGATATGTCAGGGAGAAGTTGGCCAGTAAGTTAGACATGAAGGTGATACCCAAAAGGCTCTCAAATCGAGTGGACTCCGTTATCTCTGGTAAAAGCTCCAGGAAGAGTCTCGCACTGGTTAAAGCGGCTGATCTTTCTAAGCTGTCCAAGGATGAAGCCCAGCATACCGCGGAGATCTTAAAGCTATTCGATGCGTCCGGTAACTACTATCGTTCAGTGACCAATGTCTATCTTGAATACAAGAGGATGAAAAAACTGTTGGAGGAAGGCCGTTTTGATCTTCGCGTGGCAGAGTTTATAACCTTCGATGGACGGCCTCTCAAGACATTTAAGGAGGTAGAGAACAGAAAACTCTGTCCGATTTGCCGAAGGTACACCCAGGCCTTTAAAGCCCAAGCCCTTATCACTGGTGAACCTAAGACTGATAGTGTCTATCAGCTTTATCGGGAGGCACGTTCTCAAATCCGGGTCTGTCCCTGGTGTTTCTTAGCTGGCTATGTTGATCTACCACTGGCCACTATTCGCAAGGAAGGGCAGGCGATTACCAAGGTGAAGCAATACCTTTACCTCAGTTCACCTTTATCCCGACAGACCCTTAAAGAACTCATCCAGAAGGTTAAAGGAAGATCCCCGAAGTCATCCGAAGAAGAAGATTCCACTCAGTTCCTCGATGAAGAAGATCCTCTTATAAGAGACCTCACCGATGGGGAGAAACATCGCATTCAAGATTTTCCTGTCCTTGGCACTCGACAGGGGTTGGTGCGAGTCGAGGGATTTGTCCTCCCGTTCGGTCAGGAATTCACCCAAACAGTTGGAATCAGCTTATCCCCTGAACAACTAGTGGCTCTCGGGGAGAAAGTGTCGGGATTCGTCAAGGAAAAGCTCACCGCTGCCATGCTTTATGACCTATGGGAATATACAAAAGGTCAGGTTCACTATGGACGCATTGGCAGAGGGACATTGTCAGTTCTTGGGAAGGAAGTTAAACCGGAAGAGGCGAAGTTGGCTAATCGGATCTACAGGATCTGCGATCGCAACCGAGAGGATTTCCGTTTTAACCCTGGGATCTTTGAATTATTCTTCTTCAATCCGCACGAAGCGATGAACGGGATCCTGAGGGCCTTTACCCGCCGCAGTGAAAGCTATCGCCCAAGGGCTGAGAAAATTGAGGAGGTAATAGAGATGGCCGAACCGATCGTTAACAAGAAAGACTGGGTATTTCAGTGGGGCTTAAAACTCACTGATTTTTTGGTAAATAACAGGCTAATTCGCGGGGCCAGAAGTTTCCACAAACCCGGAGGCGGAACTTGGAGTAGCGTGGACCTCTCAAAATGGCTCCAGAACTTCAAGATGGTCCGGGATGAAAATACGGCTCGAGAGTGGGCCAAGCGGGTACTAACAGCGCTTAACGCTGGCAATACAGTGGATGGCGAAAAAAGGCCGCCCAATAAAGAGACGGTGGATGAACTGATGACTCTGATCGAGGAGGCTATCAGCCAGTGCAATCACCGGAAGCTCTCCCTTTCAGACTTTTCCCGTCGGATTGCCAATATGGACCTCTATTTACTCTTTTACTACACCCATAAGGTTCGTCCGCCAAGAGAGGCGGAAGAGGAAGTAGAGGCAGCGTCATGAACGGTGAACAGCTTATCCAGAAACCCCATGGACCGACTTATTTTCTGCCGTAGCCGTTGCTACTAATCAAGGAGGTGTTAACAATGACTTTTATCGACGGTCTTAAAGAAGGGCCCTGGAGACTTGACGAGATACCACCGGGCAGGATCAATCTTTTAAAGGAAGGGGTTATCACGCTTTTTGGAATCAAACGACTCGAGAGCGAGGCCCTCTTTGTCTCCAGTGAGGGAATTGGTACCCTGAGGGAGACATCCAAGGTGGTCTTTGCAGGGAAGGAAAGGTATTGGCTTCTAGCAAGGAAAGTAAACGGGGTTATTCGAAGAGTTCTGCTCGACGCCCTAAATCCCTCCAACTGTAGTGTGGATAATCCTTGCATAGAATGTCCTGTTTGTCTGATGCTTGGGGGACTCAGTGCTGAGCGAGGTAAGAACCAGGCTGTCTTCGCGCGAGTCAAACTACAGGACCTGATTTCGGTGGAACCCTATGAATATGATGAGAAGTTTAGGGTTAGACTTAACGAAAAGGTTCTCACTGCAGGCGAAGGGACTGTGCCTTTCCAGGAAGTGATTGTTCCTCCAGGAACCAGATTCCCCTTTATTGTCCGCATTTTTAAACCTACCAGATTCGACCTCGCTGCCTTTCTATATGCCAATAAGATTGCTGATGCTCTTGGCTATGGCAGCTATACCAAACTTCGGGGGGATGTAAGTACAGAGTGGAAGTTCATTGCTGATGGCATGGCCTTCATTTCGGTGTTCGATTTTCTCTCTCAGCTTGATTTGGGAACCGAGCCAGATGTGTGGGTGAAGGATTTTGTCTCCTCTCCGAAAGGTATAGTTAGAGAGATAATCTCCGGTAAGGATTGTAAAACCATTGAGGAGGGTCTTATCTCCTGGTTTGTGGAGAAGCACGGAGTGAAGCTCGGAGTCCCTCAAGGGAGGTAGAGAATGGATGTAGTCGGCATTGAATTTATGACCGAGTCTATGACATCTTATGTCAGGGAGTTTTACGCCAGTCGGATGGGGACTCTTCTTTATTTTTCTAAGGAGGCCCTGGCGAATGGACTCACTTATTCCGAGATGCTCTTAAGAGACAAGAGGGACGAATGGGAGGAGATGGAATTTCCCTTCGACTGTACGCCTGCCATCCCGGTGAACGGGGCAGTAAAGATTGACGAGCTTATTTATAATGTAGGGGATGGACCAAGAGAGCCTGGAGGTAAGGACTTAAGGTTATTAAAATTCGGAAAACAGGAAGTGATCCAACCCGGATCATTATTCCGAGCAATGCTATGGGGTGATGATTTACCGGACTTGACCGTGGGCATGACTTTCTTCCTAGGGAAAAAGAGGGGAAGTTGCGTGCTCACGTCCGTGAAGAAGGTGGAGAAGGTCGGCCCCACGGTTACCCCGTCGGGGATTATCCTGCCGGTTCAGGTCACTCCTTCCCAATTGACCCAAGTTTCTGCCTATCACCCTTTAGTTACACTTAACCGGTTCCTAATTGTTGAGGTCCCTTCCGGGGCTTATAACAGATGGTTGAATGTGGTTGATTATTCGGTGCCAATGTTTTCAAAGCAGCAACTTTGAGTCAACCCGTTCGGCTCCTGCTGGTTTGTGATTATCAACAAAAATCCCGGGCAAAGTGATGTTTGAACCTCCGGGCCGTGCGCGATGGATACGGCGGAGGCGGAGGTAAGCTTGGGTATAGGTGAACACCAGCAGTCCCCTGGATAGAGACCACCAGAGCTATAGGGGGAATAACGACGCGCATGTATTGAAAAACTTTGCTAACGGGATTTCAAAGAGATTCAAGAATGAAGATAATGTGATGGATCTTGAGCTGCTGGTTCCTATGCGCCGGTAATGAGGCCGAAGTGATTGAGGGAGGAGATGAGGAATAGGTGCGGGGATAACTCTGAGCCCAAAGGCTCCAGCTCGAGATCCTCCGCCGTATGTGCCCGGAAAAAAGACTGCAACACGCAATAGAACTTACCAAAATTTCAGGAACGCTCCTTGCCCAAGGGGTCCGACAACGACACCCAGAATACACCGAAGACCAAGTTCGATTGGTCGTCATCTGGATCCTACTGCCAGAAGAGCTGTTCAACAAAGCATTTCCTGAAGCTAAGGAGGTCCGACCATGACCCCCGAAGAATCCCTCAGCCACGTTCTAAACGAATTAGAGAAGGGCGATATCGCATATATGATCATAGGCTCGTTCGCCAGCAATCTGCACGGAGTCCCCGACCAACCCAGGACGCCCAGCGTCACCACCAAGACAGATGCCAATTCACCTCAGCCACTCGATATCGACGAGCTT
>CAZQSC010000124.1:0-7336 GCA_964595705.1 uncultured bacterium
ACGGTATAGATCAAAATGGTACACCGGTAGGCGGCCCTGATATTCGTTGATAATCACAAAAGCAGGACTGGTAACCGGGTCCGTGACCCCTAGTCCCTTACAAATGCCTTGAATCAAACAGGTCTTGCCGCTGCCCAGGTCGCCGGTCAAGGCGACCACCGCACCAGGATGAAGAAAGTCAGCCAGCTTCTGCCCCAACCTTTGAGTCTGTTCAGGACCCTCTGTTATCCATCTATATTCCATTGTCACATCTATTTGCCCTTCATCACCACCACTGGCAGGATCATCTCCTCTAAGGAGATGCCTCCGTGCTGAAAGCTCTCCCGATATTTTCTCTCATATTCATGGAAACCAGTAGGATAGACGAGGAAATAGTCTTCCTTCGCAAAGATAAAATTGGTGGCAGGGCTAAACTGTGGGAGTCTGAACTCTTCAGGGTCTTTGATTAAAATGGCTCCCCTGGAATCACAGTTCAAGCTGTTCCCATATTTGTATCTCAGGCTCACAGATGTATGTCGGTCGCCATAGACCACGTTTGCCCTTCGGCTGAGGACACTGCCGTGGTCTGAAGTAAGGACAACCACAGCATCGGTCCGAGCAAGGCTCCTCAACATCTCCAACAGGGAAGAGTGAGTGAACCAGGATTTAGTGAGAGAACGGAAGGCAGCTTCATCAGGGGCAATCTGGTAAAGAATCTCCGACTTAGACCTCCCGTGGACCAGCAGGTCAACAAAATTGAACACCATAGAGACAAGGGGTACTGAACCAAAGGAGGGAAGCCTCCTAGTCAGATCTCCCGCTTTTATCGCGTCAAATACCTTAACATATCTGGTTCTTCGGAGAGAAAATCCCAACTTCTTTAGTTGATCATCCAACAATTGGTGTTCATAGCGGTTTAGACTCTGCTCATCATCTTTATCCATGCCCCAGACATCAGGATACCTTCGGGCAAGCTCCTGGGGGAAAAGCCCACTGAAAATGGCGTTGCGAGAGTAAGGGGTGGCAGTAGGCAAGATCGAATAGTAATAGTTGCGGTTGATAGTAAAAAACTCCGACAGCAGAGGCTCTAAAGAAAACCAATGGTCTAACCGCATACAGTCGATCACAATGAAAAACACCCTCTGATTATCTTTCAGGACCGGGTCCAGAAATCGGGGGACAACATCTACTGACAGGGGGGGGGCGTCTCTGCCAGCTAACCATAGAGGGTAGTTCTGTTCAATATATTTAGCAAACCGGACATTGCACTCCCTCTTCAGATCATTGTGTAGCTGTCTAAGTCCAGGATCTCGGAGAGCTTCTATCTCAATATCCCATCGAGAAATTGTTACATAAATCTCTATCCACTCCCTCCAGTGCATTGGTCCAGACAGGGTGGAACGAATCCTTGTGGCCGCAAAGGCATATTCCTGCGCTACCCTTTCCTCTCGGATCTGCTTAGCATCCAATATCCGCTTGCAGACCGAGAGGATCTGACTGGGGTTGACCGGCTTAGTCAAAAAATCGGTGGCCTTCTTAACAATGGCCTCTTCCATCAGCTCTTCTTCTTCTTTCTTGGTGACCATCACCACAGGCAGATTGGCGTCTATTTCCCTGATTCGAGAAAGCACCGCCAAACCATCAGAGCCAGGCATCATCTCATCTAACAGAACCACATCAAAAGGCTGTTGTTTAATCAGACAGATAGCATCCTCACCGTTGGTAACCGGGGTGACTGAATATCCCCTCTCCTGAAGGAATATTATATGGGGGCGTAAAAGCTCTATTTCATCATCGACCCAGAGAATCTTCCGTTCTGCCATTGAACATCCTCTCCCATTCTGGCAAGCCCTCCGGTCTCAAACCGACGGTGATTCTATCGGCATCTGGAGAGGTCTCCCACATGCGGGGCAAAAGAGTTAATTGGTGAGTGGTGGATCGAATTTACCAATGACTTAATGACCGCTTTAAAAGACTTGACATAGATTTTAAGGTCCTGTCTTATGGAGGCGGCTTGGGGCTACCGAAACAAGATAACCCGGATAGTGGTTCCCTTGCCGGGTGCGCTTTTGGCTACAAGAACCTTCCCCTGGTGATATTCCTCTATAACCCGCTTGGCGAAGCTTAAACCCAGTCCCCACCCAGTGTTTTTGGTGGTGTAGCCAGGGAGAAATATTTTGCGCTGCTGTTTGGAATTCAAACCCCGCCCGTTGTCTGAGAAATCGATCACTATCGCCTTCCCATTAGAAGCAGACCTGACATTTATATCTATCCTTCCCCCTTGCTTGTCAATCGCATCCAGGGAATTTCGGAGGAGATTTTCAAATGCCCAACCCAAAAGCTCCTTGTTTACAGGAATATCCGGGACTTCCTCGTAGGTGCCTGTGATTTTGACCTCAGCCCCAAGCTGGGGGAGCCTCTTCTGGAAATAGGCAACGGTCTCGGTAATTATGGGCACCACATTCTCTCTGTTGAGCCTGGGAGCCAGACCTATTTGATTAAACCTGGAGGCAATCTTGTTCAGCCGGGACACATCGTTTTGCATCTCCTCTACGATGGGGGAAATTCCATCCTTTACCCTCGCCTTCAGCAGCTCCAGCCAACCGAACAGAGAAGATATAGGGGTGCCCAGTTGGTGGGCGGCTTCCTTTGCCATTCCTATCCAGATATACCGCTGTTCGCTATTCTTAATATATCTGAATCCCAAAAATCCGATAAAGACGAAGAGCAATATAACAGCTATTTCCACAAAAGGCAGCCAGGTGAGGCGATGAAGGGCGGTGGAATCGCCGTAGTGAAGGTAACCGAAAACCCCACCTAGCCTGTTGGAGACCAGAGGAATAGGACTGTTCTGACGATCCATCTGGGCGGCCATCTGTTTCAGAAACGCCTGTATATCTGCTGAGCTGTCAGCAGAAGAGATTCCCACCCCTTTCCATACCTTAGGGTTACCCTCAGTATCGGTGATAATAACCGGAAAATTCGTCTTCTTAATTACATCTTCTACAATTAGATTCAGCTCAATACCAGTGGCAGCTACTGAGGTGGCGGCCGCTGCATAGAGGTTGGCAAATATCCGGGTAGCTCTTTTCTCCTCCTCCCGGAGCTTGCGCACTACCCCCTGGGTGTAGATAAGAAAGGCGAACACAAACACTACTGCAGCAACAAACAGAGAACTTTTCAAAATAGGAAATGTCTCGTAATATCTCCTGCTCCTTAACATTTACTCTATCCTCTCTATCCCATTCATATATCGTTGCAGGACTTTTGGAACAAGCACTTCTCCCCTTGGGGTCTGGCAATTTTCTATTATGGCAGCCATAAGTCGAGGCAGAGCAGGGCCGGAAGCACCCAGAGTATGGACAAATTCCGGGCGCTGCTTTCCAGGGGGGCGAAACCTGATATTGCCTCGGCGTGCCTGAAAGTCAGTGTAATTTCGGCAGGAACAGACCCGCAAGAAGCTGCCTGAAGCTGCCATCCACACTTCAACACCATAGGCCTTGGCAGAGGCAAAGCTCAACTGTCCCACACAGTCCAGCACTACTCGGTAGGGAAGTTCTAAAAGCTGAAGCACCTCTTCCACATCGGCCACTACCTGGTCCAAATGGGATGAAGAACTCTCAGGGGGAACTAACTTGATCAGTTCAATCTTACGGAACTGATGTAATCTCACCGCCTGGCGGTTTTCTCTGCCCCAGGAGCCTTCTGGACGGCGGAAACAGGGGGTACAAGCCACATAGGAGAAAGGCAGACACTGGGCATCGAGGATTTGATCCCGGTGCAGACTGGTCAGGGGCACCTCGGCAGAGGGGATCAAAAACAGTCCCTCGCTTTCACAGCAGTATACCCCCTGCCGCCACCGGGGGAAATGTCCTGTACAGGTCAGACTCTCTTGATCAGCTAACAAAGGGGGAGAAAGCTCCAGATAGTCGTGCTGGTAGGTGTAGAGGTCCAGCATAAAATCTGCCAGCGCCCTCTCCAGCCGACTTCCAGCTCCTTTAAAGAGAGCAAATCCTCTGCCGGCTACCTTGACACCGCCTCCGAGCTCCCAGATATCCAACCGCTCTGCTAACTCCCAGTAAGGCAAAGGAGTGAAGTCGAACCGGGGTATCCTGCCCCACTCCCTTACCTGGAGGCTGTCCCTTTTATCTCTGCCCTGAGGCACAGAGGGGTCGGGGATGTTAGGGAAACGAAGCAAAAGCTCGGTGAGCTGTGCCTGCAGCCCTCTGATTTCCTTTTTTAGCGTTCTTATCTGTCGGGCTATCTGTTTCAGTGAGGGAGACACCCCTCTTTCACCACCGGAAAGGGATATCTGTTGGGAAAGCAGCCTCTGTTGACGTTTGAGCTGCTCCACAGTGGAGCAAAGCTCTCTTTCTCGGCTGTCCAGCCTCAGAAACTGCTCTATTTCTACTGGTTGGCTCCTCTGGCGCGCTGCCTTTTCAACCAGTTGGGGATTTTCTCTTATAAATCTCCGACTCAACAAATCGGACTTATCCCTTCGACTGAGATTCTTTAAAAAACTCTGGCTTCAACTTCCGGTAGGTCTCCTCCAGGCTCTCGGAGATCACTTTGGTGTCATCGAGAACGGGCATAAAATTGGTGTCGCCGTTCCAGCGGGGAACGATGTGGAGGTGAAGGTGGGCATCAATTCCGGCTCCAGCGGCACGCCCCAGGTTCATCCCCAGATTGAAACCATCGGGATTCATAGTAACCCGAAGCGCCCTAAGTGCCTCTTGGACCAGCTCCCAGAATTGAAGCCTCTCTTTCTCCGATAGCTCTCCCAGTTGGGCAGTGTGCTGGTAGGGAGCGATCAGTAAATGTCCGGTGTTGTAGGGAAAAAGGTTGAGCATCACAAAACAGCTCTCCCCTCGCCACAGGATTAGGTTTTTCTCATCCTGGTTCTGCCGGGGGGTTTGACAGAAGATGCATTCGTTGTCATCCTGGTCCAGCCCAGCGATATATTCCATTCTCCAGGGCGCCCAAAGTCTCTTCATTTTTTCCCCCTTAAGAGTCATTAGTCATTGCTCATCGGTCATTAGTTAAATCTGTCAACTTTTTTCAGGACGGGACATTGGGGTCCGTCACTGGCCAGTTAACCAATTAACGTTCATTTGACCAGGGCTATCTTGCCCGCAGCCTTGAAGTGGCCAGATCGGACTTGGCAGAAATAGACCCCGCTGGCCACAGCTCTGCCCTCTTGATTCTTGCCGTCCCAGAAGACGAACTTTTTGTCACCATCGAGCATAAAACCGGTGAGCGAGCGGACCAGAAGGCCAGTGGCCGTGAATATCTGCAGCACAGCCTCCCCTTCAGGTGGCAACAGCGTGTAGATCTTGGTCCCGGTGTCTCGGCAGGGATTGGGACAACTGTAAATCCTATTGGCCAGTGTAGGGGGTACGATCACGTCCGGGTCGAACCTGGCTGCGGCAGCGGCGTTCACCAGGCCCCAACCGTAAAGGTTATCTGGACCAGGAGGACCCAGGTCAGTAGCCGTCTGCCGAAGGGCCTCTGCCACCTCCTTTGGGGTCCAGTCAGGGTGAATCTGCAGAAGCAGGGCGCATACTCCAGCAACCAACGGGGCAGAAAACGAGGTGCCCTGCACTGGTCGATAACCATCAGAATCGCTGGCACTGGCGGAAATAACACCAACGCCCCCGGCTACCACATCTGGTTTAATCCGGCCATCATAAGTAGGGCCCCGAGAGCTGAAATCTGCTAATAATCCTGAAGGCCCAACCGCCCCCACCGCTATTACCCTTTTACCGTCAGCAGGGGTGTTCACCGACCCGTCAGGTCCGTTGTTTCCGGCGGAGTTTACAACCACTACCCCTTTCTGTACGGCTATATCGGCGGCGATGGTGGTTTTGCCATGACTTCCATCCAGGTCCTCCCAGGTATAGCCTTTCCCTGTGCCAGGGTCCCAGTCTAAATAGCCCAAGGAGCTGTTCACCACATCTGCCCCTTGACTTTCGGCCCACTCCAGCCCAGCAATCCAGGTATCCTCTTCCACTGGGGTTTCGTTGCCTATATCTTCTGTCCTGGCCAGAAGGAACTCGGCTCCAAAGGCTGGTCCCACTAAATGGCCGGGCCTGAAACCTCCAACTACCGAAAGAGTACAGGTGCCGTGACCATCGCCTGACACATCTTCATCCCCATCTAAAAAATCCCACGTCCCCACAATCCTCCCTTCAATCCTCATCTGGGAAAAGGCCCTATGCCCAAGATTATCAAATCCAGAGTCGAGCAGACATATCCTGACCCCCTGGCCATCGTAACCCTGCTGGTGAAGCTCGAGGACACCGATCTGATCCAACTGCCAAAAAGAGGGACCGTACTGGATAAACCAACCGGAGGAAGACTTCGGAGAGGGAGGCAACTCCCGGCTGGGCTGCAGAGGCTGAATCCCACGGCTTCTTTTCACCTCTTCTACCCAGCGGACAAAAGGGAGCTCCGCTAACTGTCGTATTTGAACCCCCACAGCCCAAAGGCTTACCCCATTGAGCCAGCGAGAACAGTGCCTTATCTTGACTCCCAGACTCTCCAGTTTATCGATGTACCGTTGACACAGAGGCAAGTCGTGAAGGTCTACGATCCTGCCCGGCGGTAAGCACTTAGCTCTTCGGCTTCGCACACGGGGAGAAAGTTCTGCCTCCCACTGCTCTGCTCTCTTGCGGTACTGCTCCGGCTGGATGAACCCTTTGTCGGTGAAGAAAACCCAGACTAAATGTAGTTGTCCCTCGCCCTCTGCGATCTGCTTTGCTATCTTGGGTTCAATCTTTGGGTTTTGGGGAGCACAGAAAAGCCTCCCTCCATAAGCTCTACTCCCGGTGGGAAAAACCGCCAGGAAAACAGCCGAAAACAGGAAAACCCAGAATTGATGAAAGGCAAAACATTTTCGCTGCGCTCTAAGTCTCATCTTTTCTCAGGAGTGCCAGGACTGAGCTTAAATATATCTACTGTCTCCACCCCCTTTGGGGGGCTCAGTTTAAAAAGCGAATCTTTCAAATCCGAATTCACTTTCACATCAGAGAGAAGATAAGAGGTGACATTCCCGTCGAGATCATGACACTCCAACTTCAGGGGCAACCACCTTTTCTTATCCACCCAGAGTTTTATCTGGACAATCTCCTCTCCCTCCTGCTTGGGGAGAAGTTGAACCAGATAGCACCTGTTTTTCAGAATCTTTTCCGTTCCTAAATAGGTGGGTTTATAGCTTTCGGCGTACCGGAGAAGTTCGTTCAGGGGATTCTCCCACTGCTCTCCGGAGGAGACGATCAGTTGCTTGTTCTCTGGAACATATGTCCATACGGTGTCTCCGTCACTGACTACCGTTTGTTCTTCAGTCTCCAACCGCAAT
>CAZQSC010000125.1:0-7328 GCA_964595705.1 uncultured bacterium
ATTGCTGGAGTGTTTAATCACATCCTTAAGGGTGAGCCATCCATAGCTGTGCCAGTCACGGATAGTCCCGCCGGCCACTTTCATCTTGCCGTTTTCACAGAAGATAAGATCGGTGGGGCTCTTTAACCCCTCCTCTAAAGCGGCTGAAACAGCAACCACTTTAAAAATAGAGCCAGGCTCGAAACAATCCGTAACCGCCCTGTTCCTTCTGTTCGCTGGATTATAGGAAGCAGGATGGTTGGGATCATAGGAGGGAACGGAGGCCATTGCTAAGACTTCACCTGTTTTAGGGTTCATAATGAGAGCTATTCCTGCCTCTGCGTTAAAACGGGAGACAGTGGCCTCTAACTCCTCTTCGGCAATGGCCTGGTATCTAGAGTCTATTGTCAGGACAACATCAAGGCCATCGCGGGCCCCTTTTTGGATATTTCCAAAGACAGAGAGTTTTCTTCCCCAAGCATCGACTCCCGAGATGGTCCATCCGGTACTGCTTTGTAAATACTTGTCAAAGGCGAACTCTACCCCTTCAATCCCCCGGTTGTCCACATCGGTACCTCCTATGAGTTGTCCCGCCACAGAACCCAGAGGATAATTTCGCTTCGCCTCTTCTATTTCTCTCACTCCTATCAGATTCAGAGAATCAAGCCTTTTTGCTACCTCCCAGTCCAGCTTTCTGGCTAACCATACAAAGGAGCCCTTATGTTTTAGCCGCCGGAGGAACAGACTCTGTGGTTTCCCAGTTAGAGTGGAAAGACGAACAGCCACTTTAGCCGGATGTTCTATCTCCATTGGGTTGGCTGCCAAAGAACGGGTAGAAAGGTCGACGGCCAGACTGACACCATTTCGGTCCAGGATGTTGCCCCGCTTGCCTTGCAGACTAATTCTCTGCTCACTCTGCCTTTTGCTCTTCCGGGAATAGGTCTTGCCGTTGAGCAATTGAATATGGATCAGACGATTTGTTAAAAATAACCAGACAATAACGATAACGAGACCTATGAGATAAAGCTTAACTACATAAACTCGTTCTCTCATCGTTATTCTCTTAGTTCTACGAGAAGTTCCTCTGGTGGAGTGTCAGGGGGAAGCATCCCCAGTTTTTCTGAAGCTATCTTTTTAATTCTGGAGGCACTGGACAAACGGGCTATTTGGGTCTCTAGGCGTCTGTTTTCCTCGATTACTCTTTGTTTCTGGAGATATAGAGTATCGATCTGTCTTTTCAGGCTGGTCACTGTCACCTGTTCCCACACATATCCTAACATCCCCGCGACTAAAATAGCGAACAGCAAAACAAACCTCATAAATGTCTGCCGTTTCATCTTGAATCTTCTATCTTTTCTGCTACTCTAAGCTTAGCACTTCTTGCCCGTCGGTTGGCCTTTTTCTCCTCTTCACTGGGTAAGATGGCCCCCCTGGTGATCAGCTTCAGTATCTTTTTTCCGCCGCAGACACAAATGGGAAGGCGGGGAGGACAGGTACAGCCTTTAGAGTAGTGAGTGAATATCGATTTAACTATGCGATCCTCTAAGGAATGATAAGAGATAATACAGAGCCTTCCTCCAGCCTTTAACAGGTTGATACACTGCTCAACAGAAGGCTTCAGGATTTCAAGTTCTCCATTTACTTCTATCCTTATGGCTTGAAATATTCGGGAGAGTGTCTTTTGGGGTCTGGAGGTATAAATGACTGATTCAATTATTCTTCTTAGCTGAAAAGTGTCGTCTATCTTCTCTTTTTCCCTCTGCTGGCATATTCTGCGGGCTATCTTGGCTGCCATTTTCTCCTCACTATAGCGGCGGAGAACGCTCACCAGCTCTTCCTCTGGATAGGTGTTAACCACCTGCCAGGCCGTCTTTTGGGCCTGGGGGTTCATTCTCATATCCAGCGGACCGCAGAATCTGTAGCTGAAACCCCGCCTGGGAGAGTCAAGCTGATGGGAAGAAACTCCTAAATCGAGTAATATTCCATCTACAGCCTTGATGCCTTGTTGCCGCAGGATTGTCGGTAGGTTTTGAAATCCTGCCAGATAGAGACTTACCTTTTCACCGAAGGGAGAAAGTTTCTCCTTGGCTGCCTGAATTGCCTCCGGATCCTGGTCTATGGCAATTAGATGTCCACCTTCTCCTAAGCGAGAGAGAATTTGGTGGGCGTGGCCGCCCCCTCCCACTGTGCCATCGACATATATCCCGTCTGGATTGGTGAGAAGATACTCCACCGTCTGCTTCAGAAGCACTGGGAGGTGAAAATCCTGTTGGGCAGGCATAGTCTCAGACTTGGAACTCTTCGCTGATTTTTTCTAAGGCCCCCTGGTTCTGCTGTTTATATTGTTCAAAACGCTCAGGGTTCCAGAGTTCTATTCGGTCTAGAGCGCCGGCCACGGTGACCTTGCTGTCAATCTCCGCCCATTGTAGGAGATTCTTTGGGATAAGTATCCGCCCCTGTTCGTCCATCTTTGTCTCCCAGGCCTGGGAGGCTATTATCCTCACATAGTGGCGCGCCTGCGTGGGAAGCTGGAGGAGTCTCTTCTCAAATTTTTCCCAGACATCTAAGGTGTATATTGCTAAACATCTATCCAAACCACGAGTTACTACGAATGTCTTTTTTGCCTCAGGCGGGAGAATATCCCTGAAACTGGCCGGGATGTTCATCCTGCCCTTGACGTCTATAGTATACTCGTACTCTCCTTTGAAGCTGGGCATAGAGGTCCCCTTGCTAATAATAAAGAAAATAGATGCTTGTGACTTGCGGCCATTTTAACCCACTTCGCCCCACATTGACCCACTATTTATCATAATTACCTTTTGGAAAAAAGTCAAGAAAAAAAGGTGATATTTTTAAATTTTTTTAGCCGATCAGTATAATTTACATTATTGAGGTGCTAGAGATCACAAAAGGACAAGCAGTCTCTTGTATCTGAACCTCTTTCTCGCTCTGCTGCCAATCAACAGCCTGTCAGTTCAGGGAGATTTTAGCCAGCGAAAATGGTCTTACCTAAAAATTTCAGATTTCCCTTGCCATTTTCGACTGGCCATTTATATTTAGTGGATATCTCCGCCTCTTTAAAATATCTGGAATATCGGGCCGGTTAACTCTGTCTCACAGGTTAGGGTTTTTCGCTGAAAGACGCTTCTAATCTGTTAGCCTTGTTACAGGTCACAGGGACATTATAGGGGCGACTCTGTGAGTCGCCCCCCTTTTTTCAACGCAAGACCGGAGTGGAGAACACAGAGAAAAGTCACACCTGTAAGGGTGTCCTCTTCTTATTCAACTATGAGTTTTAGCAACCAGGAGGAGGTTGAAAATGATCTCTGCACGAAATCTCATTTTTATTATGCTTGATAGTTTCCGACAGGATCACGTGAGTATCTATAACCGTGGGGAAGCCGTCTTTACAGGGGTGCCCTTCTGCCAAACACCTAACATAGATAACTTTGCTAAAGACTGCATAATTTTTGAGAACATCTACCCCTGTGGACTCCCTACTATGCCTGTCCGTTATGAACTTATGACGGGGCAGTTCTCCTTACCCTTTAGAGGCTGGATGCCTCTTACCTCGGAAGATGTTTCGATTGCCGAGATATTATGCCGGGAGGGATATATTTGTGGATTAATAGCCGACACCTACCACTTTCGTGCCCCCGGGATGAACTACCACAGAGGATTTCACTCCTATCAATGGGTACGAGGGCAGGAGTTCGACCCTTGGATTTCTTCATCTCCTCGTCGTGACATTAATAACTACGTTAATGAGCATTATACACCAGAGTGGCGCTCCAGGGTTGGACAATTCCTGGCAAATACAGATGATTTTTCAGAGGAAAAACATTGGTTCTCAGCCCAGGTTATGGAACGGGCTGTTGACTGGCTTAAAAAGAACCGTGAGCATAAGCACATCTTCCTTTGGATCGATTCATTCGACCCGCATGAGCCCTGGGATCCACCTAAGGGGTTTGATACTTATACAGATCCCAACTACAAAGGGCCCCGCTTGATTATGCCTATGGGAGGTTGGGCTAATGGTTGGGCAGCTCCGGAGCAGGTGCGATTTATCCGTGGGCTGTACGCCGGTGAGGCTGCATTTGTGGACCATTGCCTGGGTTGGTTGTTTAACGCCTTAAGGGATTTAGGCTATTATGAGGATTCGCTCATCATCCTCACTGCGGACCATGGTCACCCTCTGGCTGACCACGGCAAGTTTTTGAAAGGAACAGATAGGATGTATAGCGAATTGCTTAAGGTACCTTTCTTAGTGCGGCTGCCCGATGGCGAAAACGGTGGATATCGAACCAAAGCCCTAGCCCAATTTCCCGATGTGCTGCCTACGATTTTGGAGCTTCTGGGTTTTGGAAATAACAGTATCGCTATGCAAGGTCGTAGCTTTGTCCTGGTGCTTAAGAATGAGACTGAAACCCATCGCCAGGCAGTAATCGCTGGTTACTATCGGGGATTTCACCGATGCATTCGCAACCAGAATTGGAGTTATGTTCAGACCCCATTAGATGAACCCGACGAGCTCTATAATCTGAGCGACGATCCCCATGAGCAGCATAACTTGATCGATGAGCATCCGACAGAGGCCAGGCGACTGGCAGCACAGTTTGGCAATATCTTTCGTCAGGAAGTCCCTCGTGTTATTAAGGGTGTGCAGGGCGAATATGAGATGGCATCGGCAGCGGTGGAGTAAGTGCAAAATCAGCATCCAGAGGTAGTATATTAAATGTAGGTGAAATCAGGATATAAAATATATGGGGGGTTGCGCTCCTGCTCGCCCCCGTCCAAGTGGAACCGTCCCACATCCGGAAATGACTTGGATAGCGTTAAAAAAACTCCATGCTTCACTCCGGTACTTTCTGGAGCCCCTAAACTCTCTTGTTAACTCAATTCAGGCAAAGATATTTGCCTATTCAAACTGAGCGAAGAGGAGACAATGGCAGAGCGAGTCCGGGTCCATCCAGGAAGCATAGTAGCAGAGCTGGAATCCTTTAAGCGTAGAGTCTACGAAACTTACATTGTAGACCGAGAGGGGGTGGTGCGCAAGCCGGAGGGGAGGGGAGTGCACTGGTTGGACCCCCGGTTGACATCAGGGTTTCTGCGGGTCTTCTCGGTGCTGCACAAGCTGGGTGGGGACCCCAGGGACGGGGAGTTCGCCAGGGCCTGCCTGGAGCATTTGAAGCGTAGCGCCGTATGCGCCCACGGGACCTGGGTGTGGAACCTACCCACCCCCTCCACCTGCGACCACGGCCGGCACTGGACCAATATGCTCTTTGCAGCAGAGTGCCTGGAGGACGAAGAGACCCTACGCTGGCTGCAGAAGGCCATCGGGTTATGGCCGTACTTCGAAGATCGGGGGCTGTTCTACGTACACTTCTCGCCGGTTACTTTGAAGGAACACGCCCATAACCATCCTTACAATATGGAACTGGAGGCTGCGGTACCGGCCTGGATCGTGGGGAGAAAGCTGGGGGACGAAGTCCTGATGGAGAGAGGGAGGAAGGTGGTGGAGGGTTTCTTCTTAGCCAACCAGAGGCCGGACGGTTTCTGGGACTACGATTATGAGGGAGTATACGGCACCGAGCGACTGGAGTATCTTTATTCCGCTTATTCAGTGCTTTTGACCTCTAGACTTCTGGTCTACTCGGAGTGGATGGATGTTCTCTTGGAGCCTTTAAAACGGTCGATAGACGCAACCATAAGAAGTTGTCTGCGCGGAGACGGGAGCATCTACACCCCAACCCACTGGGGATGGGACCACATCTGGGAGTCCACCGCCATGGTTTGTGCTGCAGCCTGGTACCTGCAGCGTTACGGGGGAGTCGATTACAGCGAGATCATTGCCAGGGGGGTAGATTGGGTACTCCGATGCCGGCTTCAGAAGGAGGGCTTCGATCCCCCTCCCCAGGAGTGTAGCCTTGTGACCCAACATCTGGCGGAGTTGGCCTACAGAGGTGTAGAAGCGGAGGGCGAGCGGGCGGAGCCCCTTCAGGTGCTTCGGACGCTGCGGAGGGTGCGCAGGGAGCTGCACAAGGGGAGCATGGGACCTCAGCGCTATTTCGAGACCAAGGCTGCGCTCTCCCAATTGATCGCCCGATTTGAAGCAGAGTCCACATAACCCTTGGAGTCGGTCAACCTAAAAGGGAGGAAGGGCAAGGATGAAGGATATTTTGCCTTCCAGGGAACGGATGCTCATGGCCATCGATCATAAAGAGGCTGACTATGTCCCTCTTGTATTGAGGCCGTTCGGGTGGAAGCCGCTTCTGGATGTATTCCTTGAGCTTGGTATCAACCTTCTGATCAACGTAGACCCTCAAGGCAAGGCTGAGCTGCCCCGGCTCAAAAGGGAAACCGGAGAAAGGATCTGCTTCTGGGGAGGGGTGAACTCTGCTATAACGCTCGGCAGAGGGAGCAGGGACGAGATAAGGGATGCGGTTACCTTCGCGATCTCTACCCTCGCCCCAGGGGGAGGATTTATCCTATCCGCTGTCGATGTCCTATTTGAGGACACGCCATGGAGCAATGTCCTGACGATAATAGAGAGATGGCGGGAGATCGGAACGTATCCGATCAGGATATGAAAGAATTCGGAGAAGGAAGAGCTAAGGAGGAAGTAATGACAGCTAAGATGGACACATCTGTACGTCTCCCCCACATAAGGGTCAATCTGGGAGGCGAGGGATACAGGGACTCTAAAGGGGAGGTATGGCATGCGGATAAGGCATACACCCCTGGCTCCTGGGGATGCCTGAACCTCCCCCAGACTGATGTGTTGACTACCACCGATCTCATCTCCAACACACAGGATATGGAGCTCTTTCAAACCGTCCGGATGGGAGAGGAGGTGATATATCGCTTCGACGTCCCAAACGGGGACTACGAGGTGAGTATTTTCTTTGCAGAGATATACTGGGAGACAGGCTCCGCAGAGCAGCAGGACGTCTACATTCAAGCAAAGAGAGTACTTAGAGCTTTTAACATCTTCGACCAGGCAGGACACGACGTCGCTTTGGTGAAGAGATTCAAAGCGAAAGTCACCGAAGGGAAACTTGAGATCAGGTTTGTGGGCCGTTCTCTGCCCATGCATTCAGGGGCACGTGCCTGCGCTATTGAGGTGAGATTGGTGAGTGGTTAATTGGTTAACTGGTTAAATGTTAATTGGTGAGTAGAATCTGCAAGTTGACCAATTGACTAATTAACCAATCACCAAAACGAGGAGGATACCATGTCATCTTCAAAGAGAACTGAGGCTCTTAATGTAATCCTCATCTCCTTTGATACCTTGAGGCAGGATCATCTCGGCTGTTACGGACATACGAAGCCGCTGTCGCCGAACCTCG
>CAZQSC010000126.1:0-7328 GCA_964595705.1 uncultured bacterium
CTCAACAGATGTGCTAAATGCTAAAATTGACCTCTGAAAAGCAGCTCAGGCAATACTGTCTGGGGACAACTTCCTACATCTACCCCGCTGCTGTCCTGCCCAATGTGAAAAGATTGGCCGGAAAGGTGAGGGATATAGAAATAGTCCTTTTCGAATATAAAGTCGTCTCTAATTTGCCCACTCCAGAAGATGTCAACCAGATGAAACAGTTGGCAGAAAAAAAGAATCTCACTTTCACAGTTCATCTACCACTGGATTTGTCCATAGGAGATTGGGATATTTCCGCAAGAAATCAAAGTTTAGACAAAGCTAAAAAACTTATTGAGCTTACCAGGCCTTTGAACCCCTGGGGGTACATCATTCATCCGGATCAATGGACGCCCGACGCTGAGGACAAAACTTTTCCTCTTCAACATCTGAAGAATAACCGTTTTCCTTATGAACAGTTAAATGATGGGGACAAAGGGCAAGTTAGATACTGGACAGATAGAGTATTAGAGGGACTTAACACTCTCAAATCTTTCGTTGCCCAGCCTTCCACCTTGTGCATAGAGAATACGAATTTCCTGTTCGATTATCTGCTTTCTTCTCTTCTGGAATCTCCGTTCGGTATTTGCCTGGACATCGGCCATTTGCTTCAATTCGACCTGGAGGTGATACCATACCTCCGGCGCTGCTTTAAAAAGCTACGGATCATCCATCTTCACGGAGTGAAGAACGGGAAAGACCACCAGGGTCTGAACCAGGAAATGATCCCCCTGTTGAGGGGATTATTCAACTATCTGGAACAGAATCATTACTGCGGAGTGGTTACCTTAGAGGTGTTTTCGGAGAAAGATCTTCTCCAATCATTGGATGTCATAAAGGAATTGTGCTGATGGAAAACGGTAAACTTTACCTGATATTAGGGGGAGTACGAAGTGGGAAGAGCGCCTACGCCCTGGATTTGGCAAATCGGTTGGGCAGCAAGAACCTTTTTGTGGCTACTGCCGAAGCACGCGATCAGGAGATGAAAGATAGAATCGCTGAACACCGGACTCACAGAGGACCAAATTGGGAAACGGCTGAGGAACCCCTCCACATTGCCCAACTGCTGGAACAAAAGGCCAAAGGCTACCAGGTGATTTTGATCGATTGCCTCACCCTGTGGTTATCTAATCTAATCCTAAAATATGAAGAGAAAAAGGTAGGACAACTCCTGGAGGATTTCACCAGGGTATTGGGCCAAATCAAAGGATGCCATGTAATTCTGGTTTCTAATGAGGTAGGAATGGGCATTGTGCCCGAAAACAAGCTGGCAAGAGCTTTCAGAGATTGGGCTGGTCTGATGAATCAGCGAGTGGCCCAGACGGCCGATGAGGTAATTCTAATGATAGCGGGGATTCCCACAAAAATTAAAGCCGATGGCAAGTTTCGGAATCTGGCCTGAGGCAGGCGGTGAGAAGAGAAAAATAGGGCATGAGAACTTATCAGAAAGGAAGGGAAATGGAAAGGCTTAAAAGAACAATCTCAGCTATTCTACCCCTGGAACAGGACTGGCAGCAGAAGGCACAGCAGAGGCTGGACAGTTTAACCAAACCCCAGGGCAGCCTGGGACGACTGGAAGAAATAGCCCAGAGGATAGTGGCTATCCGGAAAAACATCCATCCATCAACGACAAAGAAGGTGATTTTCACCATAGCCGGAGATCACGGTGTGGCCGAAGAAGGGGTGAGCGCATATCCCCGGGAGGTGACGGTCCAGATGGTCTACAATTTCCTCAGAGGGGGAGCAGCGATCAATGTTTTGGCAAGATACATTGGGGCCAAGGTGATCGTGGCAGATCTGGGCGTGGTTGAGGATTTAAAGCCACATCCACTGCTGAGGGTCAAGAAAGTGGACTATGGGACAAAGAATATGGCAAAAGGACCCGCTATGTCCCGACAACAAGCCAATCGGGCAATTGAGGCCGGGATTGAGTTGTTCGAGGAAGAGTATCAGAACAACGGGATCGATATAGTAGGCGTGGGGGATATGGGGATCGGCAATACAACGCCTTCCAGTGCTATTGTGGCTGTCTTAACCGGACGAGGGCCTGAGCAGGTTACCGGGCGAGGGACAGGCATCGGAGAGGAACTGTTACAACGCAAAATTGAAGTTGTTCAACAGGCAATTGAGCTAAACAGGCCCAATCCCAGCGACCCTGTGGATGTTCTGGCCAAGGTAGGTGGATTTGAGATCGGGGGCATCGCCGGGGTTGTTCTGGCTGCAGCAGCTCATAATGTGCCTGTGGTAGTGGATGGTTTTATCTCCACCGCCGGGGCACTGATCGCTCACCAACTCGGGCCGGTTAGTCAGGAATATATGTTTGCAGCTCACCGGTCTGTCGAACCAGGGCATAGGGCAGCGTTGGAGAAAATGGGACTACAGCCTCTCCTGGACCTGAATATGCGATTGGGAGAGGGCACTGGCGCAGCACTGGCTATGCCCATCATAGAGGCCAGTATCAAAATCTTAACCGAGATGGCAACATTCCAGGACGCCGGCGTATCGGAGCAGATAAGTTGAGACACCTTCTTGTTGCCGTACAATTCCTGACAGTTATTCCTGTTTCTCACCGCCTTCGGATGACAGACGAAGATTTGGGGCGGTCAATGGCCTGCTTTCCTCTGGTGGGACTGCTGTTGGGAGGGATTCTGTACGGCCTCAGTCAGGCTATTGTACTGATCTTCCCCGAAAGGATAGCCGACCTGGGGTGCGTGGTGGCACTGGTTCTGCTCACCGGGGGGCTGCATTTGGATGGATTGGCGGATACGACAGATGCCTTTTTCAGTAGAGAGGGCCGGCAGCGAATGCTGGAGATTATGCGAGAGAGCCAGATTGGACCGATGGGAGCGGCAGCTATCGTATTCGCCCTGTTTCTGAAACTTGAACTGCTCTCCGGCCTTTCCCCTCAAATCAAAAGAACTACTTTGATCCTAATGCCGGTGGTTGGACGGTGGTCAGTAGTCTTTCAGGCGGCAATGTTGCCGTATGCCAGAGCTTCTCAGGGGTTGGGAACAACCTTCACCAGATATGTCGGCTCCAGGGAGGCTTTTCTTTCAACACTATTTACCCTGCTTATCGTCCTCGGGCTCCGGCAATTGAGAGGACTTTGGTCCATAGCTTTGGCACTGTTCCTTTCTTTGCTCCTTATCCAATACACTCGCCGGAAGATCAGTGGGGCCACAGGGGATACAATGGGAGCAGGCATAGAAATAGCCGAGATTGCGGCTTTAGCCGCTGCTTATATTCACTTATAGCGGTGATTTGCAAATAGGTGGGTCTTTTCGAAGCAGCTAAACATAGTTTAGATGTGAGCAACAGCAAAGGGGAAGGAAAAGAAGAAGCTTAAGCTCCCCTCCCCCACCCCATAGGATATAAAGACGAAATGCACAGAAGGTGTTATATTTTGTAATCCTGCGGAGAGATACCGTATTTTTTCAGCAGGCTCTGGAACTGCCATCTGTTCATTCCCACATCTGAGGCCGAACGGGAGATATTTCCCTGGTTTCGCTCCAGGGCTCGGATCAAAAACTCTCTCTCTACCTTCCCCACCGCCTGCTCACGGACTATTTTTTTTGCTTGAAGCAGCTCTTCCCAGCTGTCAGGTATCTGGAAAACAGTATCCAGATGTGGCTCTTTGATCTGTTCTGGTAGATCGCCAGGTTCTATCACCTCATCCTGTGCCACTGCCATGGCATATATCATACAGTTCTCCAGCTCTCTGATATTTCCTGGCCAGTGGTATTCTTTCAAAAGTCCTAGCGCTTCCTCGGAGACATCGGTCACCTTTGCCTTGCTGATCGCCCTGTGTTTGTTGATAAAATGTTTGACCAGCAGCGGAATATCTCCTTTCCGTTCCCGCAAAGGGGGAAGGGTGATACAAACCACACTAAGACGGTAATAGAGGTCTTCCCGGAAATTTCCTGATTTAACAGCCTGCCGTAGGTCTTTGTTACTGGAGGCAATCACCCTTATGTCAACCTCTACCTCTCGAGTGCCTCCCACTCGCATGAACTTATGTTCCTCAATAGCCCGGAGCAAGGTGACTTGAAGCTCTCGAGGCATCTCGCCTACTTCGTCCAAAAACAGCGTCCCTGAGTCTGCCAGCTCCAGTCTACCTTTCTTGGTCTTATCGGCGCCAGTGAAAGCCCCCTTTTCGTACCCAAATAGTTCGCTTTCCAGCAGGGTTGCCGGGATAGCCCCGCAGTTAATGGAGATCAACGGATTATCCGCCCTGGGACTCTTGAAATGAACGGCCCGGGCCACCAACTCCTTGCCGGTTCCACTTTCTCCCTGAATCAAGACTGTGGCATCGGTGTCGGCAATTTGGTCTACCAACTCTAGTATTCGCTGCACCTTGGGATCAGCAGTAATTATGGCCTCCCCCTCGAAACCCCTCCTTAGCTCTCTTCTCAGCATCCTGTTCTCGACCAGCAGGTCCTTATAGGCCAGGGCCTTCTGGATAGTGAGTTCCAGTTCTTCTATTTTAAGAGGCTTGAGTATATAGTCGTAAGCGCCCTGTTTCATCGCCTCCACCGCTGTCTCCACTGTCCCGTAAGCGGTTATCAGGATAACCGGCAGATGGGGATTGCGGGATTTGACCTCTTTGAGCAGGTCAATTCCGTTCTTCTTGGGCATCTTCAGGTCAGTCAGAACCAGATCTACATCTTCTCCTCTGAGTATCCTGGCTGCCTGCTCTCCGTCTGCCGCTGATAACACCTGGTATTTATCCCGCAGGTTAATCTCCAGCAGTCTGCGCATCTTCTCTTCATCTTCGATAACTAATATTTTCTTTTTATCCATAGTCTTAGCTGTTGTTATTAATGGGCAAGGTCACAGTGAACGTGGTCCCTTTGCCCTCAACAGTGGACAGAAATATCTCCCCGCCGTGGTTTTCCACGATTCGGTGGACCACAGAAAGGCCCAGCCCAGTGCCGGCCTCTTTAGTGGTGAAGAAGGGGTCGTAGATCCGGGAGCGTATTTGAGCAGGGATGCCACAACCGGCATCTGATATCTTTATGGCAATCCTCTTAGAATCGCTCTTTTTAATACTGATTTTAAGGGTACCACCCTGGGGCATAGCTTCTATTGCATTCAGCTCCAGATTAACGAATATCTGCTCTATTTGTCCGGGGTCAACGACTATGAGAGGCAGATCGGGGGCATACTCCTTTTCGATCTTGACACCACAGTCAGCAGCCTTTGAAGCAACCAGTTCTAAGGAGTGGTCGGCCAGCTTCCGGAGGTCGCAGGCAGTGAGATTGGGTTCTCTGGGGCGGGCAAAATCCAGGAAATCCCTCAGTAAGTTGTTCAACCGCTCAGTTTCCTCTATGATGAACTGAATCAGTTCTTCTCTGGTCTGTTCATCTGTTATCCTTCCAAGTGTTTGAGCAGAGCCGGATATAACCCCCAGGGGGTTTCGAATCTCATGAGCAATTCCAGCTGATAGCTCTCCTAAGGCCGCCAATTTCTCCGACCGCATAAGTTCTCTCTCTTTATCTTTCACTTCCTGGTACATCAGGGCTCGAGAGGTAGCCATCGCTGCCTGATTGAAAAAGATGGTAAGAAGTTCCAGATCTTCTACCATCCAGCCCTGTTTAGAGATCTTCTCACCCAAGGTGGCAAAGGCAAGCAGTTCATCCCTAACCAACATAGGAACAACTATAGAGGCCCTTATTCTGATCAATCTCTCTACATCAGAGTGGGCACCCAGTGCCTCTTTCAAGTCCTCGAGTTCCAGGGGAGTTTTGGATGCCCTCAGTTTTTCTGGTAAAGGAGAGTCTGAGCCGAATTCGACCTCTGGTTCGGTGCCTTGTGGACAGCAGGGGATAAAACGATTGGTCTCTCTGTCCAGCAGAAACACAACCACCCGGCGAATGCGAAATGCCTGGGCGATAAAGTTCGCTGTTGCCTGCAAGAGCTCTTGGGGGTCAGTGATGTCGGTAAGGGTCTCACTGAAATCCATAAGTTCCTTCTGATGTTCATACTTGCCTCGATAGAAGAACCTGTCAATAACTCCCTCCACCCTGTCTTTAAGGGGGCGGGAGAGGATAACCAGTGCCAACACGGACAAGGCCTCAGTCCACAGTGAACGTGTGCCAGCTACTCCGCCGATTAGGTCGCTCAGTTTTTTTACTACTAAGATATATATCACCAGTACCACCGCCGAAAGGGAAGAGTAAAGGATGCCGCCTTTTATCAAGGTGTGTATCTCTAGGGGCTTGTATTTGAGAATGGCTATGGCAAAAAACAGACTCACCAGCAGGGAGTAAAGGGAGGAGAGGGAAAACAGGGGCAGCCCCCAATGAAACAGATAGTTAGACAGGTCAATGGCCCCAGCAGCTACCCCCATAGAGATGATCCCGAAGATGAGATATTTTACCTGAAGCTGCTGTCTGGCCAACAAGGTCTTGGTTTTTAAAGAGACAATAAGATTCCGTATCCCCCAGGCTGTGTAAAAAACGATAAGCCCTACTAACACAAAATATGGAATGTGAAACAAGAGAGATAGCTCAGGATGTACTGTGTAGTAAAAGACATAATTCCATCTCTTTTGCAGTTCACTTTCTATTCGGAGACCAGACAGTTGGGGAAGCAGCAGGCTCAACGAAGCGATGGGTATCAAGTAGACAACCAGCCTGTTTTTGACCTTGTCGAAGAAGACCGAACACTTGCGGGGAAATACACAGGTGAACTGAAGGAAAAAAACAGGGGCTATGAAAAAGCCCACTAAGAATACCCTGAGCCCCAGCACAACTACAGCTGGACTGGAGCTGTTGATAGTGACAAATTCACCGATATTCCAGATGGCCAGAGAGAAAACGAAAAGGGTGAAGAGTCGATTAGAAGCCTTTCGGGGATCGTTAGAGAGGACGATCAACCCCAGAAGAACATTGAGGGTAAATGCTATTATTGAGGGCAGTGAGCGGATGTCCATTGGACCTGTCTCCCTTGCATATCTCTAAATATTGCTGTCTTTTCAATAATATATCAAGAGATATGCTTTGTGTCAACTGAAAATTGACCCATTTGCAAAAGGCCATAAGGGCTGATTTCACCACAAAGAACACAGAGAGCGCAAAGGATTAATCGTATACCCTGTTTTCTATCCGGCCTTTGCATCTCTGGGGTCGGTTTTTGATTTTACAAGTCGCACAAAATGGAGTAATTTGTGGAGATAACTGAACTGAATCTGCTGGGGCTTGCAGATTTTTCCTTGACTTTTGTACAAATGTAGTGTATATTGGGGCGAAGGAAAAACCAAGACAGTGTTGACGGCCACTTTCCGGTAAGAAAAGACCCCA
>CAZQSC010000127.1:0-7211 GCA_964595705.1 uncultured bacterium
ATCCTCTTTATCCCAGCCCTTCTGGCTTTTTCATACAAGCTGGCAGCATCTTTGTAACCAGGACAGAATTCCTCAGCAGTCTTAAATTGTTTCGCTGCTTGCTTTTGGGCATCAATTCCTCCTATTTGTGACAGCCGAAGACCCTCTAAATAATGGATTTCCGCGGCATTTGTCTTTGCCTCCGCCAGATCCCGAGTGTAGTCAGTGACTTCGAGCCGTATTATCTGTTTCGTCTTCTTGACCCTAAGGGTTGGGAGGCTTCTTATTGCCTGGTTGAGCTTAACCAATGCCTCATACTCAGACACTATCTCATCCCATCTAAAGGTTTCATATGAAGATTTCCACTTCTTTATCCTCTCCCGGTGCGTGCTGACTGCCACCCTGAAGGCATCTTTAATCAACGCCTGAGCCTTGTCATATTCGGGATTTAGCCTGAGTGACGCCGCACAATCGAATACGGCTGAGTCATAGTCTCCGCGCTGGTAATATTGGCGAGCACTCCTTTCCAGTTGTCCGTACTTGGTGAGAGCGGCACAACCGGCCAGGAGCAAAGCGGTGGCAACTAAACAGACAACTATAAACATCGCCTTAACGGTTCTCATCGCTCATTTCTCCTCTAATTTCTTCTCCAGTTTTTTCATTAACTCTTCTTTTCTCTGCCTTATTACCTCAGCAGTCTCTTCATCCCCCCTTTCTTTCAGGGTTTTCTCTCCCGCTCTAATTATATTCTCTGCTGCTGTGCCGGCGGATATGCCCACCAGGATGTGATAATGTCCTGTGGCCGGATCTTTATATCTTTCCAGGACCTGAGCCCCGTAGAGGGCTATATCCAGGACCTCTTTGCTCACTTCGACTCCGGCTCGCTCCCCTGGCATCCCTTCCAGACTGATATATTCTCCCTTCACCCTGGTCTGAATTGCCAGAGCAAGGCTTTCTCGGGCGTTTTTCTCTGCAGCCTCCCAGCCTTTCTGGTCAAAAAAGTAAGGGCCAGCTTCTCCTACTGCGAACAACCAGCCCTGCCTTTGGGGAAGTGTGGATAGCCAGGCGGGGGGCCTGGGGCCTCTCTGTTCCAGTCCCCCGCCTGATGTCGCACATCCAGCAGCCACAAAGGCAGCCGTCAGGAGAGCAATCTCTACTAAGCGGCCCATATCCTATTCTCCAAAGGCATCCTTAATCGCCTTCTCCATTCTCTGCATCGCCTGCTCTTTGTGCTGCTCAATGACCCAGCGCTGCTTGTCTGACATCTTCTTCATATTCTCCAGGATGCCGTTGACAGCGTTGTCTTTAGTCAAGACTGCCTGGGCATACATTATGCCTGTCTGGGGGTCGGTATAGTATTTAGTTACTTGAACCCCTACTAAGAGGGCATCGGTCACCTCTCGGCTGACGGAAGCAGAGAGGAATTCACTCTGGCCCTGATCGGTCATCAGGTCTCTGGCCTCTTCGGCGAAGCTCTCTTGCATAGCCTGCACCTCAGTACGGAGGATTTTGGCGATCTCTACCCGGGCTTGGTGAGCTGCCTCCCGTCTCTGCAGGGCAGGGTTATACATCTTGGGAGCAGTGCCCACCCCTAAGATAACATCCCCCATTATCCCGGTCTGATGGATCCACTCCGGGGCCTTCTCCTTAGGTGCTTTGGTAGTAGCACACCCAAACAGAGAGATAACCAGGACCAACACTAAAATCAATGAGGCTGATTTCTTCATCGTTCACTCCTTCAGTTAAAAGGTTGCACGACTGAACACCCTAACCGCTTCCCCAAACCGTATGCCTGAATTGCCTCACCTCCTTCCTTCACCGGTTTTGCAGCTCTACGGGAGATAATGCGGCTCACCCTCTTACTGAATTAGGATCTTACTTTCCACCAGCTTGCGAAGCTCAATCTGCTGGTTGCTGTGATCTCTCAGCTCAGTCTTCTCTGGATTGAACTCCACCTGGGTTGTGCCAGGTGCCTTTGCTTTGAACTTCAGCAGCCCTATAGTACCGGTGCCACTGACTCCAGGGGGATTACCCAGGGCTACGCCGGTGCTTATGTCCACAAAGCCGGCACCCAACCTTGGCTGGGGCCACACCAGTGTGCCACCGTTTTTCTGGAAAAAGTCTCTTTCTGGCTCTACACTGACCAGTTCCAGCTTTGAGGGATCAAATTTTATCACTAAGTGGGCCAGCATCAGGTCAGCTACCTCCTCGGCGACAATCTGAAGCTGGAACTCCGAGCCGGACAGCCAGGGTATTCCCTTGCTTTATTAAAAAAACCTTTACTTGTTCCATACTCACTCTCTTAGCTTTTCATCCTCTAATCCTCGAACTAAGTTGCTTATAAATATAAGCCTTTGAAAAAAATAGCCAATTTTACCGCTTAAGTCAAGGTAATTTGTAAACGAGTATACCCAAATATTTATTTTGTGAGAAATAGATTCTTCGTTTTTTCACTGGCCGAGAGGGAAGGATTCACCCCGGCAGCTCAGAAAACCCGTGCCTTGCTGGAGAAGTTACCGCTGAAGTATCAGAGTGAGTCTGCAAGACGACCCTCCCCGTCTTCTGGCCTTTTTCCCTTTCGGCACCACTTCTCCAGCCGGTTCTCTTTTTGCTTTCGTTATCTTAATGGGCACTATCTGCGCCCCTTCACACTGAAGGCCAACTTTTCCTACCCACCAGCGGAGATGGAGACCCACATCCAGAAGCTCAGCCCTGGAAATGGGGGATTGAAATGTCTTGATTTTGGGCAATAAGATGGTAAACAGATCGGAATTTGTCCATTCACGGGATATAAGATCGACTTCAGGGGTTAATCGAACAAACCTGAGTGTTCCTCCCAGCTCAATTTTGCGGGAAAAATTGTACTTGGGCTCAAGTCCATATTGCTCTATTCTAAGAGAACCTTCGCCCCTCAAAGACCAGCTTTTGCCACCAAAGAGGGAGACAAAACTGGAGACAAAGGGCCAACTTTCCAGTCCGGCTTTACCTGGTTCAAACCTCCAAATGCTCCTCAGATATGTTCCCTGGAGAGAGATACAGGGAGTCGGCTGCCACCAGGAGGTCAGGCAGAACTTCTTCCACCAACTGTCCAGTTGTAAGTTGGAGAACTCTCCCCCCTCAAATCTGCCCGACTGAGCCCCACTGCCCTGCCCCCAGGCTATCGAACCGCCCATCTTCCAGTTTTCCAGAGGAAATACAACAGAATAGATTCCCACATTCCATCCATCTGCAGATAAGCGGTTAACATAGCCACCGCTTCGATCGCTGGGGCCCAGGTAGAATCTGTCCACAGCGAACTTTAACCTTCCCCATCGGTTCAAGGGGCCGCCAAGATTCATCCTCCACTCAGTGACGCCAAACTCAGTGGCAAGACGGAGGGCATCTTCCTCCCAACAGGCCTTCAACAAAGTGCTCTGGAAACTTTGAATCGCCTGAAGATCCACTGTCCACGGTGAAAGCAGCTTGCTGCTGATGTGAAGTGTCCCATTCAAATGGGAGGGATCGGAATCAGCCACCTGCCCCCCAATCCCTCCCCTTATCCACAGCCAACTGGCAAATCTGCGCCCATAGGCCACAGACCAATATCGTCGGCGATGAGAGAGCTTTATCTGGCCCTTTCCCTTTCCCAGAGGGGTCCTGAAAAAAAACCTGCTCTCTTCCCCTTCCATCTGAAGTGTTCCTGCTATCCCATTGGCTCCCAAGGGGAAAACCCGAAGGGCCCTCAGCCTCCAAAAGGAGATGATGGTCTCTCCCTCAGGGCCTTCCGATCGATACACATCCTCGAATACCCCGGAGAAAAGGAGGAAATTTCCCTTGTCGGAGGAGAGCGGTGTCTGTAGAGAAAGGAACCCGCCTTCCTGTCTCCACGAGGTTTTCTCCTCCAGAATCTGGTAGTCCTTCAGCCACAATCCCCGAAAATGATCCAAGGGAGTAGCAAAACATAGGCTGCTAAAGAGGAAAAGAGAGCAGAACAGGGATAGAAGAGCCGCTGTTTTAGCCCCACCACTCCGATTCTTGCCAGTAATTGATCCCATATTGAGAGGCACCATATATGTGAATGGTAACATCCCCATCTATCCATACCCAGATAGTCTCAGTGCTAATCCACTGCTGGGTCTTCACCATAACCTCGACAATCACCTCTGTGTCGCTTCGGAGTGAGCCTCCGGAGATCTCCCTGGTCTCACCAGGTCCAATAGTTGTCGGCGAGGAGATCAGCTCTTCTGTCTGGCTGTCGAGGCAGCGGATATCCAGAGAAAAGGGGGTTTCGTTGGAGACAAAGATCCTTCCCGGGGTGCTGCGATTAAGAGGATCGATGTCCACAGGGATCATTTCTCTGGTTATGCCGAAGAAGTCGAGAAAGGCCTGATTTGTAGTAAGATCAGGAAAAAGTCCCCCAAAGGTGGGGTCGGGCAGCACCAGAGGGGGATCGTTCTCACCTAACTTGTTCCCCGCTGCATCAGTGAGGGCGAAATCGTCGAAGATCTCGACATTCTCAAAATTCTCTGGATGCCACTTGTGATAGGGCAACAGGCCCTTGAGGCTTTGCACCGGATCAGTGAAAAAGACCGATAGGTTTACGGTGAGAAACTCTGGCTGGCCGTCGCCGTTGAAGTCGGCATCGATCTCTACTGGACCGCTCAACACCTCTCTGAGCTTGCTGAGAACCTTCTCTACACTGTCCACATCCTGGAGGAACTGGGGCACATCTCGCCTTCCAGTGAGATCCACCTCGCTGTCTAAGTCTTCAATATGCTGTTGTTTAATGATATCATCGTCCTGAACATCGGTCTCCTCTCGGATAAAACCGACGGCATCCTCCAGTTTCTGGATTGCGGCCAGCAGATTTTGTCCCGCGGCGGGCAACTTATCCAATGACCTGAGAGTGAGGAAATCCGAGTCCTCGTCTAATCGCTTAAGCTGACGAAGAGCTTCAGCATCAGAAGGGTCCCACAGGAAGTCATAGCTGCCGTTGTCGTCGAAGTCTAAATTATAAGCGGTAGCAATCAAAAGAAATGCCTTAAGCACCCTTATCTGGGCATCTAAGACATAGACTTCTCCCAGATCCACCTCCAGAGAACTCTGTTGCTCGTCTCCCAGGAATTCTGGGGTGAGAATGAACTGGAAATCCGGGTTTTGCTCCACAACAGCCAGCCGCTCCAGGGCATAGTCCAGCGCCGGGATGAAGTGTTGCTCAATAACCCTCTGGATGTCGCTCACCCTCAGTACCTCCTGGGTACTCTTGGCAACTCTACGAGACCTCCTCTGCTGAACGCTGCTTTTGGCCATCCCGTAGATGAGCTTTGGAGTCAGAGCAATCCGTTTGGCATTGGGGGCTATGCCTATTCCGAAAACCGGAGCGCTTGCCTCTGCCTCTTCCCCCATGAAATTCTGGAGGCTATCAATTACTGCCTGAACCTCTTCGTTCTGCAACACCATCAGAATCGCGGTTATGGCCGCCCCAAACTGGGCCTGGGTGTTAGATGGATCCAGTTCGATAGCCTCTTTGTAAAGCCTGTCGGCTTCGCTGAAATCCACCTCGCCGGGACTAAACTCCTCCATGCTCCGTACCTGTTCTAACGAGGAAGTCAAGGCATCTAAAGCCTGCTGGGCTTTCGTCTTAGACTCCTCAGGATAAACGGTAGGGGCGGTTGGTCCCTGTTGCTCACAGCCAGAGATGAACAGAATTAGCCCAAGCCCAATAACTCCCAGAAAAGATCGAAATGTCTTCATCCTGTCTCCTTTTTGGTTAATTTGGTTAGATATTTGCCGGTCAATTCTCCCACTTTAGAAATAGCAAAATGGCGTTTGATTTTAATTCACCTCCTCTTCTATAAAATCTCCCCCGGCATCAGATTCCCAGGCGTATCTGCCTTGATAAGGACCATTGATTCGTAAAAAGTCCGGAGTATTCCCTCTCCCTTGAGGGAGAGGGCTTGCTCCGTGAAATACTGAAGAACTACACTATAGATCCTTCCTCAATCTGCCCGAGAGAGTGCGGAGAGGGTCAACACTATAAAAGACGATTATTTCACGGGGTGAAGGGTGAGGGTGTCCCCCTCCTCTGTGGGGAGGGGAAGTGCAACTTTTTACGAGAGGATCAATGTTGATTTAAACGCAAAGACCAAAAGAAAAAAATATATAATTATTTGATTATTTAGCTTCTGTTTCGTTTTTTGTGTCCCCTGCGGTGAAATCAGGCTCAGGGATTTTCTTACGACCGCATCAATATTTAAATATATCAAAAATAAAATAACAATATCTGAACTGCTTGTCAAGCAAATAATTTAAGTTACAAAGAAACAAATAGAAGCTCTTGAAAGACCAAATTTCATTTGACTTGGCCCGGAAAATTTAGTATAATAATGCAAATTTCAGAGGGGGGTACTTTGAGAAAAACGGTTTCCTTTTTCTGTTGTGCCCTGTTGTTTTCAATTTGTAGCACTTCCTGGGCAGGGCAATTAACCGCTGCAAAAGGCCTGCAGCAGCGGAATAAACCTGCCCCGGTCCTTGAAATTTACCAGAGGCTCCTAAAGGAGACTCCAGATTCCCTTGAGGCACTCGACCGCTTAGAGCGACTTCTGCTGGGGTGGCGAAGATACGACGATCTGGTCTGGGTGACAGATATACTGGTGGACAAAGGAGAACTGGAGAAGGGCAGGGAATTGCTACAAGCTCTCATAGAGAGGTTGCCTAAACAGACCGGCACAATACGGTTTAAGATCGCCGAGATTTACTATTTTCAGGGGGAATTTCAACAGATGCTCCAGCTGTGCCAGCAGCTTATAAGAGGCGGAACGGCAGAGGATTACGTCAACGATGCCTTAGAGAAAATGGTCTTTGTTCGGGAGAATCTGAACCCCCCGGAGGCGTTGAGACTTTTCGCCACCGCCCAGCTTCTTCTCAGGCAGCAGAAATACCCCCAGGCCTTAAGGCAGCTTGAACAACTGCAGGCCGAGTTCCCTCACTCTACTCTCAGTGACGATCTACTCTTATTAGAATCCAAGGTCAAAGAGCAGATGGGGGATTTTCAACCTGCGATAGATGCCTTAAGAAGGCTTCTATCCGAATACCCCCAAAGTTCCCTCTGCGCGCTGGCACAAAAGAGGATAGGCGAAATCTACGAAGAGAAGCTTCAGGATTACCAGGGCGCCGAAAGAGAATACAAGCTCTTTCTGCTCCACTACCCGGAGAGTATCCTGGCCAGCGAAGTGCGAGGAAGGCTTCAGAGG
>CAZQSC010000128.1:0-7201 GCA_964595705.1 uncultured bacterium
TTGGTCTGCATAATATACATTATGGGGCATTGAAGACACCGGGAGGTGAGAGTGAGTGGACAAGCCCTGGAAGCGTTTTGAGCGGGACATAGCGGCGCAGTTTGGGACTACTCGGATGCTCAGGAAGGGCACGACTGAGAAAAGCGATATTGAGCATCCAGTTTTCTGTGTAGACTGCAAGCTCCAGCAGCGGTGGAGTATAGCACAGTGGTTCAGGGAGCTACGAGCCGCAGCGGGTAGGGCGGGCAAGATCCCCTTGCTGGTGGTTCGAGAGCCTAAGAAGCACATGAAGTTGTGTATCTGTGAACTTCATGTGTTTATCAGTTTGTGCAGGGCGGCGGGGCTTCTAAATACCGCCGAGAACGCACGAGGATGCCCGTCAGCGCAAAAGCAGTTGATATTGAAGTTTGGGTAAAGGGGACGCAAAGTGAAGAGCTTTAACGGGCAAATACGGGCAAATTTGGAGGTGCTTTGTAATGAGTTCGGATCCGGAGTATCTGGAGGTCAGGGCATTACAACCGTTTACAGACATGGACAGGAAGGCTATTTCTCAGGGGGCGTGCCTTGTTGTACCGACAGAAGTAGCCCTGCGGTGGAAGGCGGCAGGTGTGGTTGAGGTTATCGGCCCAGCAGAGCCACAGGAGACTGTGCCAGAGAAAGGGCAGGAGGAACCGGAACCAGAGGCCGAGCCAGGCATTAGTCTGGACTCGATTCAGACGCCTACTGTGCGGGTGCGGTGCTTGGAAGGCTTCACCAACAGAGAAGATCGAGGGAACTATATCCGGGGGCAGGTATATGAAGTTCCCAAAGAGAATGTGAGAGCGGCAGTTCGGGCAGGTTATTTGCAGGTTTTGGGTCCAGGGACACCGCCAGAGCCAACACTGGAGGAGCGGGTGCAAGCCCTGGAAGCGGCGGTAAGCGAGCTTAGAGAACACCAGAGCCGGCTACAAAACAGCTTGAAGAATATCGAGCTTCTCATTCATCCGACCAGGAGCAAGCGCAATAGAAGGTGAGGGGTCGTGAAATGTGCAAAGAGCGGTTGTAGAGCTTCAGCTATGAAGGGTGATCCATACTGTTTCTGGCATAGTCCGCAGACGGCGGAGCGTAGGCGGCAAGCTGGGCGCAAGGGTGGTTCTAAAGGGAAGCTCCAGGTTAAAGGTGTGGATATTCAGTCAGTTGAGGATGTGAGGCGCGTTCTCAGCGAAGCTCTATCAGAACTGCGAGCCAGTCCGTCAGAGAACGTCAGCACGAAAGCCAGGGCGATCGGGTATCTGTGCAGCATTGCGCTTGTAGCTCTTGAGAAAGGCAATCTGGAGGAGCGGATCGCCAGGTTGGAAGACCTGGTGTGTAAGAGCAGAGAGACTGCTTGACTTTTTGACTGGTTGAGATAACGAGGTGAATTTAGATGTCAATGAAAAAGCGTATTGAAGCTATCGAGAGGCAGACGGAAGAACAGGGGAGCGGCTATGTTTTGGTTGATAGTACCGGGGAGGTAGTTCAGGGCGAGGTGATTGCTTTCCCGACAGAGAAGCAGGAGGGCTTAGCGCGGCTTTCGGACGGCGCAGAGCGGGCTATCATGTTTGAGCACGACTGGCGCATAAGACCTGCTATCTCAACACATCCTAGTGACGTGGAAAAGTTTGGCGATAAGCTGAGAATTCGCGTCAATTCAGAAAGCTTCGTAAGCATTATTCACGAGTATGTGAACGCGAGCGAAGCTTGACCAGGAGCAGGCAACGTGGTATCATCCACCAGAAAGGTGGGTGATGCTATGACTATTCATGAGGCTAGTCAATGCTTAGGCAAAAGTGAGTCAACGATCAGGCGGTGGATACGGATCGGAAAGCTAAAAGCTACGCTGGTTAATGGCGTATATGACATACCGGACAAGGTGGTCAATGCCTATCTAAATGACCAGGCAGTGTATAGGCAAATGGAGGGCGTTGACCGGGCGTTGATCGAGCAGTTGAGGGCGGAGAATGAGTATCTCAAACAGCGCGTCCAGGAGCTTGAGCAGGCGAGAGAACGGGCGGACATGATAGCTATGCGGTTGACCAGGCAGCTTGAGCAAAACCAGCGCTTGCTTGAGTATCATCAAGCTCCCTGGTGGCGGCGGATATTCTACAGGGGTAAGGTCGGTGAGTAAGAAGTGGATATGGAGTGAGCACATAGAGAAGCGTATGCTGAAGCGGAAGCTCTCCAGGGAGTTAGTGGAAGCCGTTATCAGCAGTCCTGACGAGGTGGTGGAGACCGAGCAAGGGCGCTTGATATATCAAAAAGTGATAGGCGACAAGCTCTGCCGTGTGGTTACCGAAGGGAACACACTGGTAACAGTGTACTTGACAAGCAAGATCAGAAAATACTTGAAAGGGGATCAGAGACCATGAAGATTGAATATTCGCCAGACGTGGACGCGCTGTATATCTATCTGAGCGATGCTGACATAACTGACACGGACGAAATCTCCGATGGTATAGTCATAGACTATGACAAGGACGGGAATGTAGTAGGCATTGAGATTCTGTGGGTATCGGAGAAAGCAGACATAGACGAGCTTATCATTCAGTCGTTCGGTCGGGTGAGGCTGGAACCTGCTAAGATGCCAGCGGGGGAAGGAGTGAGGAGGGAATGAGTGGAACGGAATTGATGGAGGAATTCCCGGAGATAAGCGAATTCCCAAAAGACGTGAGCATAGACTTTGTTAACAGCGTCTATGTGGTGAATATATGGAATTGCGAGGCAGTAGAACATAGCAGCGAAGTCCAGGCAATACCTATTGTCACCGTTGGTGAGAGAACTGTGGTATTGGGGGATATAACGAGCGCGCAGCCGTTCCAAACTTTCGTCAATAAGCTAGCAAAGCAACTATACAAAAACGGGTCGAGCTTTATATGCCAAGTCAACGCTATCAAAAGGGCCAGTGAGGTGAAAGTTCAAATGACTATAGCGGTAGCGACAAACGAGAAGGGCCAGCCAGCCGAGATAATTGGCAAGAATATCGTTCTCAAGAACGGCGTGGAGGTACAGATCAATCCAGAGACAATTGTCATAAGGATTCCAGATTTGGCTGAGTGCCCTGAGTGCGGGCAGAAGTTTACGCCAAGGAGGAAAGATCAGCTTTATTGCAGTAAGTTGTGTCGAGATAGAGTGGCAGCGCGGGGATACAGAGAACGGAAAAAAGCGGCACAGGAGTAAATCAGCGGGTTATACTTGACAAGACACTGATGTGGGTGTATAATAAATAAACGGCGGAAGCCCTGGAATAGGGCTCCAGGGCTTCCTGTTTACATCTCTACTTTAGTTTGATAATCGCAGGTATTTGCAATGATCATCAATAATTCTATCAAATGCAGCCGAATAAGTCAAGTCGGCTTGGTTATAAGGGCACAGGAAAGGAGCGGACTGTTCTGTTTTTCTGTGCCTTTTTCTTTTTGACTGGGGGGTCGGGAAAGCCATGAACGAACCATATCCGAACAACACAGACGCTGAATGTGCCGTCCTGGGGGCCATGCTAAGCCCGGAGGGAGGCGCGGCGGTGATGGATATTGTGCTGGCCGGCGGGCTAAAGCCGAGCGACTTCTACAAAACGGATCATCAAAAAATATGCAGAGCTGTTTTCGACATTCACAATGCAGGAAAGCCGATTGACCTAGTATCGGTATCGGAAAAGTTGCAAGCAAGCGGGGAACTGGATGCCGTCGGGGGGGTTGCGTATCTCGACGAGTTAATAGACGCTGTGCCGACTGTAGCGAACGCGGGATACTATGCGAGCGAGGTTAGGAAAGCGGCGCAATTGCGCGCTATCATCCAGGTTGCTTACACCATCAGTCGGCGCGCTTATGAACCGGAAGCTGAGCCGACGAAGTTGCTATCGGAACTGCAAGAGCTCATTGATCAGAATAATTTGTCAGAATCTATAGGCGGCAAGATACCCACTGCAAAGGACGACTGGAGCGAGGTCTTTAAGCAATTGTGCCAAGGGCAACAGAGCGAGTTATTGGGGCTGAGGACGGGGTTTGAAGGGCTGGACAGGGCTACCCTGGGGCTTCGGGGGCTTTGCGTGCTGGGCGGCATACCAGGGCAGGGGAAAACGAGCCTCGCCTTGCAGTTGGCGACTGAGATAGCGAGGCTCAACGACATTCCAGTCCTATTCTACGCGCTGGAAATGAGCAAGTTCGATTTGTATGTGAAGATCACGTCCAGGCTGGCCAAGCTCGATTGGACGACACTGGTCATTGGCAGCGAAATCGACGGCAGGCGGGGGCGGGGGCTTTCTGACGAGGACGTTGACAAGCTTAACGCGGGAACGGCGGCATTTATGGAATTTGCTGACAGATTGCAAATCATCGACAGGGCGGTCTGCCAGGAGATCACCTTGCCGATGGTACGGCTACACATACAGCAGGCGAAAAAACTGCACGGGGTCGATCAGATATTCATAGTCGTTGATCATTTACAAATCATTCCAACCAACAAACCGGAACTGACCGATATGAAGGCGCGGCTTGACTATTTGGTCGGGGAATTCAAGGCTATCAGTGAGCAATATAATGCGACCATCTTGCTGATTTCGGAAAAAAATCGGTCGAGTTATGAGCGCCAGTGGCTCGGAGCTTATATGGGTAGCGCTGGCATCGAGTACGGCGTCGACGTTGCTATGCTGCTATATGAGCAGGGCGAGGAACACCAGGGCGACAGAGGGGCGGAGGATCAAGCTGAGCGCGATATCGAGTTGAGGATCGTCAAAAACAGGTTCGGACAGAAGAACACGGTACGGTTGAGGTTTTATGGAGCTTTCTCATGCTTCGCGGAGACATAGCGCCGCCGACCCGGATCGCGACCGGGCTATGCAAGGGGAGAACGATTCCCGATCCCCCGCTCCCCTTGCATTCGGCGGAAACCAGCGCTGGGGATCGGAGAGGGGGGTCAGAAGTGTTGATAGACGATGACGAACGAGAAGAGTTCCAGCAAACGGGGCTCTGGAAATGGCTTGATGCAAGGTTGTCCAGCGCCAACGCGGGCAGCGGGATCCGGTTTGTTGTGGAAACGATTTTTTTCTGTTTCTATAAACAACTCGTGGAGCGCGGAGTGGACATGACGGACTCACAGGACGGGCGGTGGCAGGCCCTAACGGAGTGGGCTGTCAGTGAGTATTTGCGGCTAAGGCGACATGATATTGCCAGAATCTTCCGTCAGTATCTGCTGGGCACTGCCTACTATCCTGCGCCGACCGCTATTGAGAGAATTCAGCATACGTTTGGTGAAACAGAGCCAGTGGAGATGAAGACTTACGACCCTTACATTAGCTCCATACAGAGACACTATATCTACTCTGGTGTGTTCAAAAAGGCTGTCAGTATTCAGTTGTCTTTGCCGGGTCTTCAAGCTAAGGACGATCTGGATAAGATAGACAGGATGATCCTCGAGAGTACGGACGCTCTGGCATTGAAAGTGTTCCATGCCATATTCGCCGAGTGTTACCGACAGAGCGGAAAATGGTTAAGCTCGTGCTATTGGGACGCTAATACATTCTGTGACCTACTTGGTTACAAGAGGGATAAGCGTGGCTATCATTATACCAACAACATTGAGCAGGTCGAGAAGCGCATAAAGATATTATCTGAATTGACGTATCGGTTTGAGTTTTTGGGCTACGATCCCAAGACCGAAGCGGACAGGATCGTCTTTGAAGGCCCGTTGATTACGATAGAGCCGCGTCAAACCGTATCGCTGTTCAAGAGAGAAGCACGGATCGCCAAAAAAAGCACACTGAGAATTCACGACGAGTTATATCGGAATATGACCGAGCGGAAAATGTTTGCCTGGTTCGACAGCAAGTTCCTGAGGCTGCATCCGCGGAGGCAGAGTAGGGCTATTTTATTGTACTCTTATTATGTGTGCCAGCTTGCTATGGGCATGAAGCAGCGTAAAGGGCCGAAAAATGTTATAAAACGACCGATAGACACTGTTTTGAGAGAAACAGGCATCAAGATAGATTGCCATCATAAGAAACGCGATATCGAGTTGTTAATCCGGGCTCATGAAGAACTGAAACAGAGAGGTCTTATTCAGTCTTTTGTGATTGAGTGGTTAAACAATAACATCGAGATCATGTTTTACGAAAACCATCCCGTTCTGGGCAAAAACAAGCGCAAACAGCTATCTAACGAGGTAGACGATTGGCAAAATTTGTGATCAAAAGGTTAAAATTTGTGATCAAAAGGTTAAAATTATATAGGTTTTTGTGATCAAAAGGTTAAAATTGTGCTGTAAACCCGCGCCTGGTGCGGGATTGATTTTCTTAGGATTAATTAGTATTAATAGTAGTATACTAATTAGCGCGGGGGCGGCTTTTTTGAAAGCGCCGCCCCGCGCTAAAAAGACATAAAACGACTCGAAGACGACTTGACAGTCAGAGTATTATACAACAACCGGAGAAACTACAGAAAGCTTGAGGGGGTTGACGCGAGATGGCAGAAAGAAGGGTAAACATAAGCCCCGTTGAGATTCTCTTTGTGGAAAGGAGCAGCAGAGACGCGAAGGGCAGGCGGGTTATATTAAGACTGAACGGGTGTGAGAATACGCTGTACCAGGGCGAGGTGCTATCGGACATCGACCTGAGGCTCTGGGACTTGACTCACGGCCAGCGACGAGAGATAGAGCGCTTTCTGACGGTTGGTGGTGAGCATGAGTAAGCCACAGCGTGTGTCTGAGATGCTCTATGAAGTGTTCTCCAGCACAATGCAGCGTGAGCCAGAGGTGGTTCTGGAGTACGTGGTTGTGGACACCGAGCACTGGGACGACTTCAGGCGCGTTATGCGAGACAGGGGGTTCGAGTTCCAGTACAGCATCGAGGACGCTGAGGATGGTGTAGAATACCACATCCACAACTATCTTGACGAGGCTGAAGATGTGCTCTGGGCGATCCAGGTCATGGAGCGAGAAAGGGTTGAGAGTGTTTGGAACTGTTGTATTTTCATGCCATGTCTGTGCAGAAGGGAGCCGTTATACAACCGCTCCTTGCCAGGAAATCAGCGAGATTCCAGATAATTTGGCATGATAACATGGATAACTACTGCCGTATGTATGTAATACACTATAAAAGCCTATTGTCATTGGTTTTCTGGCATTGCATAGCTTTTGTAGTTGGTCTGCATAATATACATTATGGGGCATTGAAGACACCGGGAGGTGAGAGTGA
>CAZQSC010000129.1:0-7091 GCA_964595705.1 uncultured bacterium
AGCCTCCCAGGAACCACGAAATGTATAGTAACCTCAACGGAAGTTCAGCTTACTGACCTTGGCATAGAACATCATCTCCTTCCGACACGAAATGTATAGTAAACCTGACGAGGAAGTTCAGCCGCAGCGCATTTTGCGGTGTCGGCTGAAATAGCTTGTTGAACCAATCGAACCGATAGCACGAATAAGATTAATGAGATCAAAAAGGACAGAGGACCTTGATGTACTATTCCAGGCTAACCCAGGCGACGGAGATTCTCTCACGTGCATCAGCATCACGACCGTGATAGTACATCACCAGGTGGTCCTGTTCCTCCATCACGAAGTTGCCGGCCACGTATGTGTCCTCAAACGAGCCCGGCTCTCCCAGATCAAGAATGGGATCCTTTTGCTTGCTGAAATTCACCCCGTCATCTGATATTGCTAGACCTATTCGGTAATTCTGCTTCTTGTTGCGTCCGCTATACGTGAGATAATATCGTCCGTCCAGTTTGATCAGGCCGGCATCCTCAATTTGAATCCGCCCGGGGAGGTTGCGAGACCAATCCGCCAAGTTTTCCCATCGTATCCCGAATACCACAGCTTGTATTTACCCTGATCCTTGACCACGCAGGGCAGACATACACGCACACTGTCAAAAACCCCCCTCAGGGCCTAGGTCAATGATCGGCTCGCCGTGTTTTTTCCTAGGGTTTCCAGTGGTACATTACTTATTACTACCACTTAAAGCACCTAAGCGTTTGTGAAGACCAATCGCTCTCCTTGTCTTCTCACCTGGACATCGGCTCCGTGGCGTAGTTTCCCCCCCAGGATCTCCTCTGCCAGGGGGTCTTCCAGCAGGCGCTGGATGGCCCGTCTCAAGGGTCTGGCCCCGAAAACTGGGTCGTAGCCCTTCTCGGCGATGAGGTCTTTCGCCTCTTCAGTCAAGTTTATCTTAATCTCACGCCCAGCAACCTGCTCGGCCACTTCTTTAAGCATAATATCGATAATCTTGAGTATCTCCTCTTTGCCCAAAGGACGAAAGACGATCACCTCATCAATTCTGTTCAAGAACTCGGGATTGAACAGCCTTTTCATCTCTTTGAGGATTTTCTCCTTCATCTGGAGATAGTCAGACTTAGCTCCTGCTGCCTGCTGGAACCCTACTGTGCTACTTTTCCCTACCTCTCTGGTGCCAAGATTGGAGGTCATTATCAAGATGGTGTTCTTAAAGTCCACTTTCCTGCCAAAGCTGTCGGTGAGTTGTCCGTCGTCCAGGACCTGAAGCAGGATGTTGAATACATCGGGATGGGCCTTTTCTATTTCGTCCAATAGCACTACTGAATAAGGTTTGCGGCGGACTTTTTCGGTGAGTTGTCCTCCTTCTTCATAGCCCACATATCCCGGCGGGGCGCCTATTAATCGTGAGACAGCGAATCTCTCCATATACTCGGACATATCAATCCTTATCAGCGCCTCCTCATCTTCAAAAAGATAGGCAGCCAAGACCCGGGCCAGTTCTGTTTTGCCCACTCCAGTGGGGCCTAAGAAGATGAAAGAGCCTATGGGTCGATTGGGATTTTTCAGGCCAGCCCGATTTCTTCTGAGCGCTCTGGCTACGGCTCTAATTGCCTCTTCCTGTCCTACTATCCGTTTCCTCAACTCCTCTTCCATGGCCAGAAGGCGCTCGGATTCACTCTTTTCTAAACGGAACAGAGGGATACCTGTCGCCATCGAAATCACCTGGGCTACATCCTCATGGGTGACCTCCACAGGTTTATCCATTAGCTCTTGTTCCCACTTCTTTTTTCGTATTTCCAATTTTCGCTGAAGCTTCTTCTCTCTGTCCCTCAGGGCGGCCGCTCGTTCAAAATCTTGATGCTCAATAGCTGACTTCTTCTGCTTGTGTAGTTCATCAATCTTCAACTCCAGCTCCTTGATCTCCTGGGGCACTGCAATCATTGAGAGACGTATCTTAGAGCAAGCTTCGTCAATCATATCTATAGCCTTATCTGGAAGATAGCGCCCCGAGATATATCTATCAGACTGCCTGGCAGCCGCCTCGATGGCCTCGTCAGTTATTTTAACTTTATGGTATTCTTCATACTTGGGTCTCAGCCCCTTCAGAATTTGGATGGTTTCTTCCACCGAGGGTGGGTCTACTATTATGGGTTGGAATCTTCTCTCCAGGGCCCCGTCTTTCTCGATATACTTCCTGTACTCATTGAGTGTGGTTGCACCGATACATTGGAGTTCACCTCGGGAGAGCGCAGGTTTGAACATATTAGAAGCATCTAAGCTTCCCTCAGCGCTGCCAGCACCCACCACAGCGTGAAGCTCATCAATGAAGAGGATAACATCTTTGGATTGTACCAGTTCTTTCATTATTGCCTTTATACGTTCCTCAAACTGCCCCCGATATTTGGTTCCGGCCACTATCCCACCCAAGTCTAAACTAATTATACGTTTATTATCAAGAATCTGCGGCACTTCTCGGGCGACAATCCTCTGGGCTAAGCCTTCAACGATGGCGGTTTTGCCCACTCCGGGTTCCCCAATTAGAACTGGATTATTCTTCTTCCGTCTACATAGAATCTGGGAGACCCGTTCTATTTCCTTCTCCCTGCCTATAACCGGGTCAAGCTTATCCTCTCTTGCCAACTGGGTCAGATCTCTGCCAAAGTGGTCGAGGAAGGGAGTTTTACTTTTTTTCTTCGACTTTTTAGAGAGCGATTTTCCGGTGAACACAGCTACTACTTCCTCCTTAATAGTCTGATAGTCGACATCGAAGGCGGCCAATATCTGGGAAGCGATGCACTCGCTATCTTTTGCCAGAGCCAACAGTAGGTGTTCTGTACCCACATATTTTACACCCATCTGCTGTGCTTCCCTGGCAGCCATCTCTAATATACGCCTGGCCTTAGGAGTAAAAGGATTGTCCCCCATAACCATAGCACCACCAGAAGGTGGCACAGCATCCTCCACCATACGAATGATCTGTTCTAAGTCCAAGTTAAGATTAAGCAGGACAGTTACAGCAATTCCATCTCCCTCTTTAATCAGACCTAAAAGCAGGTGTTCTGTACCCACATAGTTGTGGCCTAACCGCTTTGCCTCCTGGTGGGCTAACTGTACCACCCTTCTTACCCTGTCGGTGAACATACTGTTCATTTATTGTCCCCCCTCAAAAAGTGACGTAGGAGTATCAAAGGCACGGATTTATCGATCTTGACTTGTTTTTGCTCCCTGTAATCTTTCCCGCACTATATTTGCTCTAAAAATATCCCGCTCTGAGGACTCTAAGTATCTACCAGCCAATTTTTGCAGATGGGATGGTTGCACTATTACTGTAAGTTGGTTGAGGGTTTTGAAGTCTGGGTAGGGCATCAACTCCATACTTCGTCCCAGTCTCACCGCAGAAGACAGGTTCATAAACTCCTCAGTGGTGAGCAACCTGGCATTTTCCAGGATTCCCAGCGCCCGCCATATCTTGTCCTCAAGCTGGTAGCGGGCATCCTTTATTAAGGTTTGTCGCTCCTTCAGCTCGCATTCAATAATCTCGGTGACGAGTTTTTTCAACGACTTGATAATCTGTTCTTCGCTTTTGCCCAGGGTGATCTGGTTAGATATTTGAAAAAAGTTACCCAACACTTCTGTACCTTCCCCATAGAATCCCCTGACGGTCATCCCCACCTGAGTTATTGCTCGTAGGATCTTTTCTATCTCCTGGGTCAGAACCAAAGCGGGCAAGTGTATCAAAACTGAGATCCGCAGGCCAGTGCCTACGTTGGAAGGGCAAGCAGTTAGGTAGCCCAATTTCTCTGAAAAGGAATAGTCCAGCAGCCGGGAGAATTCATCGTCGATCCTGTCCACTAGCGCCCAGACCTCCTGTAATTGCAGTCCTGACTGTATAGCTTGAAGTCTGAGGTGATCTTCCTCATTGACCATTACGCTGACCACCTCTTGTTCGTCAAGCAAAATGCCCTGGTGTTGATCCTTTCCTTCTGCCAGGGCAGGGCTGATCAGGTGTCGCTCCACTAAGATCTGCCGGTCGATCTTCGACAACTGGCTTATGTCAATAAAAAGGATATCCTTCAGATAGCTACTCTGCTCTCTGGCGGCTAAGACACTGTTGAGTACCTGAGAGAGCTCAGCCTCGCTGGCCCGGCTGGCAAAGGGCATGGAGTCTAAATTCCTTGCCAGACGAGCTCGGCTGCTGATGACGATCTCTGAATATTCACCTGAGCTGTCAAGCCAGCCAGCAAAATGGTGTACCAGTTGATCAATTGTCATTTTGGGCTATCCTCTCCATCTCGGCAAGCTTATCCCGAAGTCTGGCTGCTTCTTCAAACCGCTCTTTCTCTATAGCTGTCTTCAATTCTTTACGTAACTTAATGATGTCCCGTCTGATCCTGACCCGTTGTTCTCCCCGAAGCGGCAGTTTCCCGTGGTGTACGGTACTGCCGTGGAGTTTGGTCAAGACCTTCTTTAACGGTTCGGAAAATGCACTGTAACAGTCACCACAGCCCAGGCGGCCATTTTGCTTGAAGTCTGCGTAGGAAAGACCACAGGTGGGACACCTGAGATTCTTATCCTTTGCAGCGCTCTTTGCCTTTGCGCTGGCCTCCTCTGGGGTATGTTCCTCTGAGGAAGCCACAGAGATGCCCATCTCCTTAGCGCATTCCTCGCACAGATAGAGAACCGACTTTGTGTTATTCGCTATCTGAGTGAGAATAACCCCCGCAGGTTTTTTGCCGCACTTCTGACATATCACCGTTGATCATCACCTTTTTTGTTTTTATGCTACCCGACCTGGGAACCGACGGAGTTCAACCTTGGCTTACAATTTTTCCATTGCTTAACTCTAATACTCTATCAGCCTTACGGGCAAGCTCCAGGTTGTGAGTAGCGATAACAAAAGTCTTTTCTAAGGTTCTGGAGAGCTCCCAGAGCAAAGTATGTAGGGTCCGACTGTTGGCGAAGTCTAAATTGCCGGAGGGCTCATCGGCCAGGACCACCTTTGGGTTGTTAATCAGGGCTCGGACTATGGCCACTCGCTGCTGCTCTCCGGCTGAAAGCTGATTAGGTCTATGTGATTCCCTTTCTGCCAGCCCTACTCTACTCAGCAGCTCTCTTGCCGGCCCAATCAACTCCTCCGTTCTCTTGCCAGCAATCATTCCCGGTACCATCACATTCTCCAAGGCGGAGAGCTCCGGAAGCAGGTAGTGGAACTGAAATACAAATCCTACAGTCCTGTTCCTCAGCTTGGCTAACTGGTCGTCGGAGAGAGAGAAGACCTCGGTAGAATCCATCCACAACTGTCCCCGGGTGGGTCGATCCAGAATTCCCAGAATATGAAGCAGAGTGCTTTTTCCCACCCCAGAGGGACCTACCACAGCGACAATCTCCCCCTTTTTGATCTCCAGGTCAATTCCTAACAATACATCTATCTGTCCATTGGCTGTAGGATAACTCTTATATATACCATGTGCCTCCAGGATGTTCTCATTCATACCTGATTGCCTCTACAGGCTGTAAGGAAGACGCCTTGTTGGCAGGGTAGAGGGAGGCCAGAAAACATATTCCCAGGCTTCCTGCCGAAATACAGATGAAGTCCAGCGCCCGCATATTTATAGGCACGGCACTGATTATGTAAATGTCGGCCGGAAGAGAGATTACTTTGAAATTCTCTTGAATCCAGCACAGCAAATACCCGACGACGCACCCTGATGCTGTTCCCAAAACTCCGGTGACCAGGCCTTGTAACATAAAAATCTTTCTTATGCTTTTAGAAGTGGCCCCCATAGCTTTCAGTATGCCGATCTCCCTGGTCTTCTCCATTACCATCATAACTAAGGTGCTGATGATGCTGAAGGCGGCCACCAGGATAATCAGGCTCAGGACGATGAAACTCCCCCATTTTTCCAACTTCATCCAGTTGAACAGGTGTCTGTACATCTGCGCCCAGGTGAGGGTGTAGTAGGGGTAGCCCAGAGCCTTGTTGATCTGTTTCGTCGCGGTTCCAACTTTGTATATGTCGTCCAACTTGGCCTCGATACCGGTGACCTCATCACCTGAGCCCAGGAGAAGTTGGGCCGACCGGATGGAGATACAGACCAGGGATGCGTCAAAGTCGTAAAGTCCGACCTGAAAGATACCGGTGACCACAAACCTCCTCATTTTGGGAGTGCCCCACAGGGAGGTCAGAGTCGTGCCTTTAGGACTGAGCAGGTAGACCTCATCCCCCAGATTTACCTGAAGCCGATCAGCTAAGGTGCTTCCGATGGCGATGCCCCAGCAGTTTTTCTCTGGCACTGGCCCCAGCTGCAGAGCTCCGTAGAGAAAGCTCTGGTCTATATCTGTCACCTTACTGGCACTGGCGGGGTCAATCCCTTTTATTTTCACCCCGGCGGCCGAATGAGCCGACGCCACCATCCCCTCCCAGTAAATGAAAGGAGAGGCAGCTATAACATGGGGCAGCCGTTCGACCTGCTTGGCAACCTTTTCGTAGTCTTCTATCCACTCTCCATGGAACTTTAACACCCGCAGGTGGGCATCCATCCCCAGCAGTTTGGTGCGCACCTCCGTGGAGAAGCCGTTCATTAAGGAGAGCACAATGATTAAGGCAGTTACCCCTAAGGCAACCCCTCCAATGGAGATATAAGTGGTAGTGGAGATAAACCCTGTTCTACACTTTGCCTTCAGGTATCTTTTGGCAAGGAAAAATTCATAAGAGGCCACAAATCCCCCGGAAAACGATCATACGAATTCAAGACTTTATGGAGATACCTTCCACCTACTCCCCTTAAGAGCTGGACAGAACTAAACTCAGGGGGCAACTGCTTGATTATAATATAGGGAGTTGATGGCAAAAAAGCAAGGGTTTTTCCGTCAGAACTCTGCCTTTCTCCCCCGAGAGGTGCAATCCACTAACTACACAGATTAAAGACCTTATAATTGATAATTGGGGGAAACTCTTAAGCAGCAATAAGGTTCCGCTCCCCAGATTCTGTCGAAAAACGCTCAGATAGGTTCTCAAGAGTATCTTTGTAGATACCAAATATCTAACAGGGCCTGCCTGTGGGTGAGTTCAATATTTTGGTATGCGAGGA
>CAZQSC010000130.1:0-6673 GCA_964595705.1 uncultured bacterium
GGCAGGCGAGGCGATATTCAGGATCGCTTTGGTCGTCAAACCAGTCCCGGACTGTCACGTCCGGATGTATTCGAGGCTTTATGCTTACGGTGAGTTTGTCATCCGCACCCATCTCAAGGAGCGTATCAACTCTCTCGTATTCGTCCTTCCAGAGGTGATTTAACGGTGCTACCCCTCGGAAGAAGATGGGAACCCGGTCGGGCTCTTGGTGGTTGATAGCTGCTAAGGTCCGCTCCCTTGACGACACCTTTCCGTGCATATTCATTACCCCCTCGCATAGTATGGTTGTAAAGAGCCTATAACTTTCTCACTTTATTATATTTAGTGACACATTTTAACCATTTCCTGATAGCACTGCCGATAAGGCATCAGCTGAACACTCCCGTGGCCTTATCCTTCTCTTTGGCCAGTTCCGAGTGATAAGTTTTTCCTCGCTCCACTGAAGACCCTCCAATTACGCTGTTTCCAGTTGGTCTATGTTCTCCACAGCCTTCCGGAAAGCCTCCACGTACTGTTCCAACAGCCCCTCTGGAGGCTCGGTGAAGACCGGAAGGGCCAGAAGCCTTCGGTACACATCCTCAGTTACTGGGAGGGCCCCCTTCCCCTGAGGCTGATAGCCTTCCATATGCGGGCAGTTGTAAGGGCATCCTCTGGCGTGGAAATTATAGCCCTGATAAAACGGATGCGTATGCCATATCATATAGCGGCAGGGGCTTATACTCACTCCCTCAGCCTTCAATGCCTCTATAAACCGTTCCCTTGGAACTCCCAGCTCCTCCTCGTGGTAGATGGCTCTGTAGCCGTAAAATCCACCTCGCTTTGCCTTGGGATAGACAGAGAGTGTCTCGATGCCCTTGAGCTTACCCAGCTCCCTGTCCAAGTAGGCGAAGTTAGCTGTCCTCTTCTGGTTCAACTCCTCAAGCCGGCTCAACTGCACCTTGGCTATGCCTATGGCTAGGGGATGTGCCCTGAATTTATATCCGATCCCCGGAGGAGCGAGGTGGCGGTAGCAGTCGGTGATCAGATCCTGCTCTATCCTTCCGTAATGGCCGCAGATCAGAAGCCTTTCGTAAAGCTCAGTGTCGTTCGTTGCAACTATCCCTCCTTCTCCAGCTGCCATGGCCTTGCCCCCCTGGAGGCTGAAGCAACCTATATGTCCTATGGAACCCACCTTCTTTCCGTCATACTCAGCTCCATGCGCGTGGGAGCAGTCTTCTATCACCACAAGATTATGTTCTCGGGCGATCTGCATGATCTCGTCCATTTTGGCTACGTTGCCCCACATATGGACTACACAGATGGCCTTGGTCCGGGAGGTGATCTTACGCCTGATGTCCTCGGGATCGGCTGTTAGGGTATGGGGGTCAATCTCACAGAAGACAGGAATGCCATTGTTATGCAGAATGGGGCTTATAGAAGCGTGCCAGGTATAGGATGGCACGATCACCTCATCTCCAGGGCCGACCCCCGCGGCAAAGTAAGCAGCAAGAAGCGTTGAGGTTCCGTTGCACTGGGAGAGGGCATACCTGGTGCCGATGTATCCTGCAAACTCCCGCTCGAAGTCTCTCACCACCTGGGGCACTCCGGTGATCTCCTCCCGATCGAGCATCTCTAAGACCATCTGCTTCTCACGCTCGGTGATGCGTTTCCATCCTTCCACATAAGGGATGGTCACTGTTTTCTCCCCTCCAAAAAGTGCAAGTTTTTTCTTTTCCATCCTTTATCTCCTTTCGCTTTCTACATCTAACTGCAAAAGTCGTATTTTGATACGCACTATATTGCCTGAATGAACTATATCTTTTTCCAGCTCTAAGCCAAAGCAAATATAGATTCTTCCATCTTCTTGGCAGCTAATGAACGCATTTTTTACCCTCTCCCTCAAAAGGCAATCAGCTCTTGGGCTATGGGTACAGTCCTCTCACCCTTATTGCCTCGGCAACCCTTTCTACCGCCAACATATAGGCAGCTATGCGCATGCTCACTTTCCGCTCCAGAGCCAGTCTAAAGACGGTTTCGAATGCGCGGGTTATAATATCTCGAAGTTTAAGGTTTACCTCCCTTTCACTCCAGGAGTAGAACTGTATATCTTGGACCCATTCAAAATAGGAAACAGTGACACCTCCAGCATTAGCCAGGATGTCCGGGACAATAAAGATACCTTTATCCTCCAGGATTTCACACGCCCCAGGAGTTGTGGGCCCATTGGCTGCCTCCACAATCAGCTTTGCCTTCACTTTATCCGCATTCTGCTCTGTGATTTGGTTTTCTAAAGCGGCCGGCACTAAGACATCGCACCCAAGAGCTAAAAGCTCCTGATTGCTGATTCTCTCAGCATCGGGAAAACCGCTAACCGAACCCGTCTGGCTTACAGCCTGGGAAACCTTGTCCGGATCCAACCCTTTTGGATTATAGATGCCCCCTTCTACGTCACTTACGGCAATAATTCTACAGCCTTGTTGGTTAAGAAGGTGGGCAAGGTTGCCGCCCACATTACCATAGCCCTGGATAACGTAGCTCTGGGTTAAGGGGTCAAAACCAAGCTTCTTACCAGCATTGAAGATACAATACATAACACCTCTGGCCGTTGCAGTGTTTCTCCCTAACGAGCCTCCTATACTGAGGGGTTTACCCGTCACCGCCCCGGGGACAGAATAACCCCTGTCCATACTAAAAGTGTCCATGATCCAGGCCATAACCTGAGGATCAGTATTGACATCCGGGGCTGGAATATCCTTTTCTGGCCCAATTAGGACTATGATCTCACTTATGTACCTTCTGGTTAACCTTTCCATCTCCCCACAGGAGAGCTTTTTGGGCTCACAGATGATTCCCCCCTTAGCTCCACCATAGGGGATTCCTACTATGGCACACTTCCAGGTCATCAGCATAGCCAGAGCTTTTATTTCATCTAAGGTGACATCTGGATGGTATCTTATCCCACCTTTAGCTGGACCCCTGGTCACATTATGTTGAACCCTAAAACCAGTGAAAACTTGAATATCTCCATTGTCCATCCTTACAGGAATTGAGACAATCAGCTGTCTTTTGGGCTGCCTCAGTATCCTATGGATGCCTGGGTCTAAATCTATACGCTCGGCCACACTATCCAGCTGTTTAAGTGCCATATGCCAGGGATTGAAGCCGTTGTGCTTCATCTTAAACTCCTTTCAAGATTTATACCGAACGCGCAGGAAAACCGGGAGAAAGCACCGTCGGCGCAGCTCAGCCGATTGCCCGGTGTGAAAACTTAATGAGACAGCAACATTGAAACCATTTTCACATTTTACGCTCCCCGTCCTAGCAGGGGTGGCCATTGACACCAGTCGACGCTGCTCGGCTCCCAAGATTCAAAAAGCATAGTGGGGTGTGAAAAAAGCTCTGGCTTTCGTTCAGTACAATGCGCTCTTGCCTGCCTCTCGAGTTCTAACCCTGATTGCATCCTCCACAGGCATCACAAATATCTTGCCAGAGCCGATGGTCCCGGTATAAGCCAGCTTCTGGATCACGGAAATGACCTTCTCCACCAACTCTTCATCTACTACAATCTCCAGTTTTGTCTTGAGTCGGAATTTAACCTTTCTGTTGCGCCTCTCTCCCTCAATAAACCCATGCTGTTTCCCGAAGCCCCTGGCTTCGATGACGCTCATCCCTTCAACGCCAGCTTCCACCAAGGCATCTTTGATCTCATCCAGTTTGAAAGGCTGAATGAAACACTCTATTTTCCTTAGCATTCTCTACCTCCTCATATCGGATTGTTTCGTCAACTGAAGGGACACCCCTTACCGCATCTCTGATACATCTTGAAAATGGTTGTCGCAAAAATCGGCTGCGCTTCCATTGTCCAGCGTCCACAGCCTCAGCAGCGGATGCCTCCTGAACTTTCTTTTGAAATGTTCAGGAGGCATCTCAGTTACAATCTCTTCACCGGCAGTTCAAGTCTTTTGTAATCAAACATAAGGTGCCCTATCCGCTAACCCGTCATATCCCCCAATCGTTGGAGTTGTGGGATGTGTCAAGTACCGTGCTATTTTTACTCTTTACTGAAAGCCGAATTTCTGCACTGAGCTCAGAGTCTCAGAATAACTACGTCCATATATAAAATCGAATCCGAAAAGTCTTTAGACTATTTTACTTTCCTTTGTCCTATTTTCGGAAAAATTTGGGAGTGGGATGTAAGTTGAAGAAAAACAATGTAAAGGAATGTAGGGGGGCCTACATCGAGAATATCTTGCTCAATAAAGGGCTATCAGAGGGAGAGACATTTGAAAAGTGGCTTGAACCTTGAATCTACTACTTTAATAACTCCCTATATTCACTCGGTGATAGACCTTCATGCTCCTTGAACAACCGGCTAAAATAGTGGATACTTTCATAACCCACCCTTTCGGAAATCTCGGAAATATTGAGTTGAGTGTCTCCTAAGAGCCTTTTCGCCTCTGCTATCCTGGTTCTTCTCAGGTATTCTGTGAAAGTAACTCCAGTTTCTGCCTTAAAAACTTCGCAAAAATGATTCGGGCTCAAAAACGCCTTTTCGGCAACTGTCCCTAAGTCTATTTTTCTGAAATAATTCTCTTTGATATATCTTATAGCCACCTCCACAGCCTCCCTCCACCTTTTCCTCCCCTGCTTTGGCAGAATTTCATCGAGATTGAGGGGCTTTTCTTCTCCCATAACAACCTTTACCTTCCTTGCAAAAGCAATAAACAAATGTAATAGCTCAATTCTCAGAACCATTTCATACCTAAGACTGTGAAAAACAATCTCCTTAAGCACTTCCTCTACTATATCCCAAAGTTCATACGTTTTCCCTAAGTGTATTATAGGTCTCCTCGCCTCTTCTATCTGCTTCCCAAAATACGTTGACACCCATCCTGCCATTTCTTGAGGGTGTATGCCAAACCAAGCTATATCAAAGGGATCATCCCAGTTCGGTTGGATGCCGTGGATTTCGTGAGGCTTAACAATAAAGAGATCCCCCGCTTCAGCATCGAATATTTTATCCTCAATAGCTATAATCCCCTGTCCCCGTGTTACATAACTAATTTCACAATGAGGATGGCAACCAACCTTTATAAATTTATCTTCTAATAAGGGTATTCTCCCCGCAGCCAAATCCTTAGCTGAAAGATACCGGATGTTAACCCCCCTCCCCTCCTCCAAACCTTGTACTATGGAAAGGGCTGTTCTCTCTATCACATCCGGGTGGTTTAGCTCTATTACATCTGGTTGGTCTAGCTTGTAAAAAGCCATTTGCTTACCCTCCAGATTTCAAGTGGATTTCCACGGATGAGAGCTCCTCTCAGCTTTTATTTTATATCCACTCATCCTCCCGGCTGTGTTTTAATATACAACATCATAGCACAAAAGGCAATTTTTTTAACTCACCTTAGTCCTTGAAACCTATCAACATCCTTATCCTCTGCGGCCTTAAACGATTCTACCAGGGCATATAAAGCTCAGGCCTGCGGTTGAGCCAATGCGTCATCCAGGTCTTCCACCGCTCTCTCACCTTTTGGAGATCCATGGCACCAGTGATTAAGATCTCCTGCACGCCCGCCTGAACGACAACCTTCCCGCTATGGACAAAGGAATTGCAAGGCCGCTCCTCCCATGATTCAAACTGGATAATGGCGCTGTCCCTTCTTCGGCATATATAGCTCCTATGATGCTAACCTGTTCTTCAGCCTTCTTAATCCTTCCAACACCGCCTTCCTGATTTCGGGAGCCAACCTTTCACCGTATCCGCATCCAGCTTCATTGAAATACATCGCCCCATATAGGTTTTCTCCATACAGGTTCTTCTCCCTGAATTCCAACAGCCAGTCAATCTGCCGTTCGATGTCCGCCGGTGTCTTGGCAGGATCGCGGTATCTCGGTGTGACCTCGTTACGACAACATACATGGGGAACACAAGGCATCTGCTCTGCTGAATAGGCCAGATGGTCCATAAAACACTTCTTATTCAACATATGCTTTCCGGTGCTAAAAAATCTATCACATCTGTGCCTCCCACCTGGAGAGATTTGAGCGCTTTACCCTTAGGAAGCAAAACACCTCATCCTTAGGCAGATATAAATGGATCAAGACCTACCCCAGCCCACCGGGACCATATTCCTTGGCAATCTCTACGAAGGTTCTGATGTTCTCTTGGGGTGTGCCCCGGTATAGTTCGGTGACAATGCGAGGGACACCTTTTTCGACAGCCTCTCGATAGATTCCCCTTATGCCCTCCGGCGTCCCCCGCATTATATCCTCCACTCCTCTCAAGTTCCAACTGAAGGGAATCTCTGTCTCCTTGAGGTCGTCTATGGTAAGATAGCGATCTACCCCTGGATCATAGAGACTGATTCCTAACCGCTGGAGGAATCTTAGATGGTCTCTCCGAAACAGTTCGCTGTGTAATATTCTACCCTGCTTTCCGAACTCCTCGTAGATAGTCTTTTGATATGGATAAGCGAACTGCTCGTATAGCTCCGGAGACAGTAAACCCGCATAGTCATCGGCGATGCCGGTGGAGGTTATCTTTCGGCCCGTGACCCTTTCGATAGTATGACGGATGAGGAGTGATGCCTCTGTGATCAGCTTCAAGAGCTGGTGGACCTCCTTGGGATGGTCATATAGATCCAGAAAGAAGGCATCTCCCCTGAGCAGAACTGCGGTGGTGATCGGGCCT
>CAZQSC010000130.1:6683-7037 GCA_964595705.1 uncultured bacterium
CCAGGCCCACCTCTACGTCATCTGCAACCTGGCGCTTCATATAATAGTAGGTTTCGATAGCCCTGGCCATCATCCCCTCGGTCATCGGGTCGAGGATCCGGAGCTTCCAGACGTCCTTAATGTCCCCGAGCACAGGGTTCTTGATCCAGGGCACATCATCTTCCGGGAAGATCATCTCAGCTCCCAACTGGGTGGCCTCGACGTAGGAGCCGTAGTCCGGATAGACTCTCTTTTTCAAGGGTACCTCGTAAAGCTCGTGGAACAGGCGTTGGGTCTCTAACTGGGCCCTCAACAGAGTCACAGGGTCCGAATAGTACTGGCCAAGTTTTACGCCAGCATACTCGGTTGTAACCT
>CAZQSC010000131.1:0-6951 GCA_964595705.1 uncultured bacterium
GTAATCTGCTCTCCTAACTGGGTGAAAATCCTGGTGCCGAAATGGAAGGCTAAGATGAGGCTAAGACTCATCAAAAGGATAGACAGCATAGCCATAGTAAGGGTGGCGAAGAATTTTCCCATGACCAGCTCTTCTCTGGTTGCCGGGGAGGCGATGAGTACCTCTAATGTCTTGCGTTCTTTCTCCCCAGCGGTGGCGTCGATGGCCAGGGTCATCCCCCCGGTGATGGTGCCCAGAACGGCGATCATAGCGACAAGCAGGCCCAGAAAGAATCCTCCCATCTCTGTCCCGGTGGCTATGTTTTGTTGGCTTAAGACTATGGGATTCAATATCTTTGGATCTAAATTTAGGTCTTTGAGGCGCTCTGCCACTATTCGGTCTGAGAACCGACGCACTGCTCTTCTCACTTTTTCTGCAGCGCCGCGGGATTCTTCCTTTGTCTCGTCAAAAATTAGAAGGACTTCTGCGGCCCCGCTCTCTGCTGGCCCTTTCTCTATTTGCAGAGCGCAGTCGATGTAACCTCCCCGCAAAGCCCACTCTACCTTTTCCACCCCAACAATAAGGAATTTCCCACTGGAGGCCAGACTCCGAGCCAGTTGAGGAAATCGCTCCGGATAGAGGATAGCTACTTTCGAGGGTTTTTCTTGTATTTTCTTTGCCTTATGACTTATTAATGTTATTGGCAACAGGATCAATACCGGAAGCAACAGGGGCAGTATGAAAGTGGCGTAGAGGGTCCTTTTATCCCGAAAGGCATTCTTCAGCTCCTTGTGGAAGACAGCGCAGGATACTCTATAGTTCATAATCATGCCTTTATCTTGATGTTAAAAGTGCTTGAGAAAAATACCAAATCCAAATGCCATGCCCCTTCGGAGGATATCAAAATCCGAATGCCCCAAGAAGGTTTTACTCATTTTGGCATTTGGGCTTTGGATCTTGTCATTATAAAACCCACATTCTAATGTCAAGTTACTACCTCTATGAAAATCTCCTCTAACCCAACCTTACCTGTCTTCTGTCTTAGCTCTTCCGGAGTTCCCATGGCACGGATTCTGCCCTGGTGAATTATGGCAATCCGGTCGCTCACTTGCTCGGCCTCACTCATTATGTGAGTGGAATAGAGGATACACTTTCCTCTGTCTCGTTCTCTTTTTATCAGCCTCAGGATGGTCTTTTGGGTGAGCACATCCAGCCCGGCAGTGGGTTCGTCCAAAAGCAGAACAGGCGGGTCGGCCACTAAGGCCCTAGCCACTGCCACCTTCTGTTTCATTCCCTTAGAGAGCCCTCCGGCACGGCGATAGGCGAACTCCTCTATCCCAAGCAGTGCGAATAGCTCTTCGATCTTCTGCCGGAGCCTGTTTTTCTCCATCCCATAAAGTTCGCCGAAGAAAAAGACATTCTCCCAGGCGGTGAGTCGGTCATAGAGTCCGTTCTCTTCCAAGACAGCTCCAATCTGTCTATGGACACTTTCTGGATCTTTCCCCACATCAATGCCATTGACGGTGATCTTGCCCTCTGTAGGGGAGAGAATGGCGAGAATGAGTCGGATAGTGGTGGTCTTTCCGGCGCCGTTTGGGCCCAAGAGGGCAAATACCTCCCCTTGGCTGCAGACAAAATCGATATGGTCTAGGGCCACTACAGTAGAGAATCGCTTGGTTAAACCTTCTACTCTGATCATAGGCGACACAAAGCTCTCTAAGGGCTGGTTAAAGAGTATCGGATGCATAGGGAGTTTTATAGCCCTTAAGATATCTGAAAAACGACCATTTGTCAACAACCTTTTTAGGAAGCAATGAAGATAAGAGAGATTAAATTTGGCTTTAGGAGGGGTGAAGAGCAATGAATTTGAGCTTGACTTGTGGAATTTAAGGTCGTATATTGTCTTTAAATTCCTGGATGTATTATGTCTTTCCTATAACTGCACGTAGATCCTGGAAGCGTCCATTAGAAGTGAGTGAGTTTTTCAAAATAACAGCGAATCTCGGATAGAATGTATAACCTGCCCTAATGAGATTTTTCCTTTGATCCATCCTTATGAATTCCTTATAATTCCCAGTCAATGAGGTTTAGAGATGAAAGTCTTGGTGGTTGACGATGAAAAAGGTATACGGGATATACTCGAGGAAGTACTTTCCCAAGAGGGTTATGAGGTAGAAACTGCCAGCGATGGTTCCGAAGCCTTAAAAGTAGTCCAGGATAAGAACATTGAAATTGCTCTGATTGACCTGAGGATGCCGGGAATGGATGGTCTGGAGCTCACATCTCAGCTAAAAGAGAGCTACCCCGATATAGATATTATTATCATAACTGCATATGGGGATAGGGAATCTGCGATTAAGGCATTAAGAGCAAGGGCTTACGACTTCTTAATGAAACCTTTAGATATTGAAGAGCTTTTGGCTTCGGTGAAAAGGGCATCTGAAAAGCACTTGCTTTTGCAAGAGAACAAGCGGTTACGCCAAAGACTGGTTGAGAAGGGGGTATTCTATGGACTGGTGGGGACAAGTCCAGTAATGCAAAGACTTTACCGGGAGATAAAGAAATTTGCCCCCAGCGAGTGTAATATATTGATAGTAGGGGAAAGCGGCACAGGGAAAGAACTCACTGCCCGGGCAATTCACAGGAATAGCCGACGCTCCCATAGGCCTCTGATAGTGGTTGACTGCGCCGCACTGAAGGAAGAATTATTGGAGAGCGAACTTTTCGGCCATGTTAAGGGGGCATTCACCGGGGCGCTGTACGATAAAACAGGCCTTATTGAAAAGGCCAACGGGGGAACACTGTTCCTCGACGAGATCGGCTCAACCTCGCTCTCCTTACAGTCGAAGTTGTTAAGAGCCATTCAAGAAAAGGAGATAAGAAAGGTTGGGAGCACCCGGCCCATACCGGTGGATATTCGAATTATCTCCGCCACCAACCAAGATCCGGTGAGGATGGTTAAAGAGGGAAGTCTACGCGAAGATCTCTTTTATCGACTAAATGTTGCTCGGATTGATGTTGCTCCCCTTCGTCAGCGAAAGGAGGATATCCCTCTGTTGGTTCGCTTCTTTGTCCAACGCTCCCGAGATCTTCCATCTCCTGACTCCTTTATTATCACCAATGAAGCAATGGATCGACTGTTACAATATGACTGGCCAGGAAATGTACGAGAGCTGGAAAACGCTATTGAGAGAGCCATTGCAGCAGGAGATAAGGCCTCTCTGTTGGTGGACGACTTGCCGGAGCCGATTCGAGACCTAACCCCCAAGTCCCTATTCCTCCAAGGCCAAGTGACCCTCAAAGAGATTGAGAAGAGGCATATCCTGACTGTGCTTGAAAATACCGGTGGTCACCGAGCAAAAGCAGCACAGATTCTCGGTATTAGCGAAAGGACTTTGTATAGGAAACTGCGAGTTTATAACATCGACAGATAGCACCTCCAACCCACCCTAAGGTTTTTCCTTGCCCCAAAGTTCCATCCAACTCCGGTGGCTGTGACAAAAATTCCCCCTTGTGACATAATGTCATATGCCGGGATTGTCCTACTTTCTAAGTCCGGCAATGGTAAATTTTGCTCCTGGTGAGACCATTCTTTGTCATCCCCAGTTTCGCAACTAAATTTCTCCTCACCGATTTTCACGCCGTCTTCTGACATATTGTCAGAAAATGTTCTATCTGGTATTCCTTCCTCCTTAGAGTTATACCACTCATTATAATTCTTTATCATGCTGAAAACACGATCCTTAGATCAGTTTAATCCCTTGCCAATCTTAAGAGCGTGGTGACGGGCACGAATATTGCCTATTATTTTATCTCAGAGGTTAGCTATGATGAATAATGAAAAATTTATCGTTCTCCTCGTTAATGATAATTCTTTTGCCAATATAGGGGTGAAAACCCTGTTTGAGAGGATAGGGTGTACAGTAGAAACCGTACCTTCTCGTAAGATTATTGACATCTTAGCAGGCAGAAGGATAGACCTGATACTGCTGGATGTTGATTCAATAGAAGAGAAGGCAGTTGATCTGGTGAGGATGGTCCGGCACTCAGACAGATCAACCCCTATTGTAACATTGGCTGCAACATACAATCCTCACGGATATGATATCGAAATAGACTTACGATTGGCAGGCGTTCTTGCCTGCCGAGGTAAACCTCTAACTGAAGAAGAAGCAGGATGGTTAGTAGACAGTGCTAAGAGTTATTCCCGGAACGCCGCTGTTTAACTTTGCAGGTCTAAAAATGAAGCGAGATCTGAACATCCTCGTGGTGGATGATGAGGAAGAAATCTCCAAGCTGCTCTCTGATTTCTTCACGGATTCCGGCTATCGGGTTTTCACGGCCACTAATGGAGCCGATGCCAGAGGGCTCGTAACTAAGGAGTCGATTGATGTAGTCTTTTTAGATCTTAAGCTTCCGGGCGAAAGTGGGGTGAGTCTACTGCCATCGTTGCTGTCTATCAAGCCCACCCTGAAGATAATTGTAATAACTGGGTATCCGGCATTCCAATCTCCATTGGAAGCGAGAGAGAACGGTGCGTATGACTATTTTGTTAAGCCCTTAGACCTCCACAAACTGGGCAGCACAGTTAACAGAATCCGCGAGAGCCTATGCTATCGTAAAGTATATGAGAAGACAGAGAAGTATCACCTTTCTGTTGATACGGTTGATCCAGAGGCGGTGAAAATAATTCCTGAACGGATGGCAAAGGCCTTTTCCCTGTTGGCTGTCTCTTTGACCGACAGGACACTTAAGGTGGTGATGGCCGACCCCTTAGATATTGTTGCTATTGATAGTGTTAAGGCCTATACCGGCTATGAGGTTGAACCTGTTGTAGGTCACAAAGAGGAGATAGTAGAGGCTATAGCCAGATACTATGGCCAGACTCTGGATTTAGAGAAGAGCATTCAAGACTTAGTCACCTTTGAGTCCGGACAGCCTGAGGAGACTGAACCAGATGTAGAGCAGCTCAGGGTAGAGGCAGACGACGCCCCAGTGGTAAGGCTGGTCAATCTTATCCTGTTGCAAGCCTTGGAACAGAGAGCTACCGATATCCACATTGAACCCAGAGAGAAAACTTTGTCTATCCGCTTTCGGGTAGATGGTGCCCTCAGGGAAGTGAATTCCCCGCCTAAGAGAATGCAATCGGCTATCATCTCAAGGATTAAGATATTGTCAGATCTGGATATAGCTGAGAGGAGAGTGCCACAAGACGGTCGCTGTCGCATAAGGATCGGACAAAAAGATATTGACATCCGGGTCAGCACTCTGCCCACTGTCTACGGGGAGAAGGTAGTTATGCGACTGCTGGACAAGACTAATCTGTTCGAGAACATAGAGAAACTGGGTCTTGAACCTGGTGAACAGGAGAAGTTCACCAGAGCCATAGAGCGGCCTCACGGTATGCTGCTAGTGACCGGCCCTACCGGCAGTGGCAAAACGACTACCCTCTATACCGCCCTCAACTACATTAACTCTCCTGACAAGAACATCATCACGGTGGAGGACCCGGTAGAATACGAACTGGAGGGAATCAACCAGGTTCAGGTGAAGCCTGAAATAGGGCTGACCTTTGCCAATGCCCTTCGTTCTATTCTCAGGCAGGACCCGGATGTGATAATGATAGGGGAGATTCGTGATCTGGAAACCGCCAAGATTGCCGTCCAATCCGCTCTGACCGGACACTTGGTCTTCAGTACCTTACACACCAACGATGCAGTTTCCAGTATCACCCGGTTAGTCAACATGGGGGTTGAACCATATCTGATTGTCTCCTGTCTGAATATGGTTGTTGCGCAAAGACTGATCCGCCGAATTTGTCCCTACTGTAAAGCAGAATATATCCCCTCTGTGAAGATCCTGAAGTATTTTGAACCGGAATTGGGAAGAGAAAATGGATTCAAGTATTACAAAGGTACAGGTTGCGAACACTGCGCTGGTACCGGCTATCGCGGGCGAATGGCTATCTACGAGATACTACAAATGGATAGTGAAATAGCTGAGCTGGTCACCAAAGGAGCCAGTGAGAACCAACTGCAAAAGAAGGCCCTGGAGAGAGGGATGGTTACCCTTGTGAGCAGCGGGGTAGAGAAGGTAAAGCAAGGTATGACAACAATTGAGGAAGTCCTAAGAGTAGCCGTCAATGAATGAGCTGTTGGAGGGGGTCAAATTGGAGCTACAAGAGCTACTAAAGCATATGGTCGAGAAAGGGGCCTCTGACCTTCACCTGACGGCCGGAGTTCCCCCCCAGTTGCGTATAGATGGACGACTGAAAGAGACTGAGTTTAAGTCGCTAACCGGAGAAGACACTCGCCATTTGGCCTACAGCATTTTAGACCAGCAGGAAGTTGAGTTCTTCCAGCGGGTGAAGTCATTAGATAAAAGTCTGAGCATAGAAGGTATTGGCAGATTCAGGATCAGCCTCTACTGGGAGCGAGGAAACATTGCGGCGGCTATTCGTCTTATCCCCAGCCGGGTCCCTTCTTTTACCGAACTGGGCCTGCCAGAGATTGTTGTTGATTTTGCTAATAGGCTAAAAGGATTAGTCTTAATCTGCGGTGCTACCGGGAGTGGGAAATCCACTACTATGGCAGCAATGATAGACCACATCAATCGGACTCGTCAGTGCCACATCGTCTCTATTGAAGATCCGATAGAGTATATCCATAAACACAACAGATCTGTGGTCAATCAAAGAGAAGTCGGTCAGGATGTGACCTCCTTTGCTCGTGGTGTTCGAGAGGTGCTCAGAGAAGATCCGGATGTTGTTGCCATCGGTGAGATGCGGGATTTAGAGACTATTCGCACGGCGCTGCTGTTAGCAGAGACCGGGCACTTAGTGCTGACAACCCTGCACGCCAGCGATGCTCCTCACTCCATCACTCGCATCATCGATGTCTTCCCGGCAGAAGAACAGCAGTCCGTCAGGCTACAATTGTCGCTCACCCTGATAGGGGTTATTGTGCAACAGTT
>CAZQSC010000132.1:0-6919 GCA_964595705.1 uncultured bacterium
AGACCTTCCTCCTGGGGGTTCTCTTTCCATCCAGCTCGTCCCAGGAAAGAGAGGGTTGTTGGTCCCCAGCAGCGCCCAAGCTGAAGATGGTAAACAGGGGATAGAAAGGTCTTCCTTTTTCGTATTGGGAGAAGAGGTGTTTTAGATCCTGAACACATTCGATGTACTTTCGGGCATATCCAGGCCAACCAGGGCCGAATTTTCCAATCTCACCCTCTCCCCAGGCGGTGGTGAAGATATTGGGATGGGAACCGAAATTAAACAGCACTCCCCTGAGATCCCCTTGGACATCCTCTATTCTGACCACATAAAGATGGGTGTTTCGATAGCCGCTGACAGTGGTGTGGCGATTGCAGGTGAGCTCTGCAGGGAGAACGCCCATTCCGAAACCTATTCTGGCTTTAAAGTAGTTCTTCTGAGCCCTTTTTACCGCCTCAGCGGTTTGAACCGCTACCCAATCCCTAATCTTCTTCTCATATAGTCGTGGAGAGGAGTGGTTATGAGTTGATGCCAGTATAATGTTCTCTTTGGGCACTCCTGTCTCTTGTTCAATAAGGGTCTTTATATACTCGGCGTCTACGGCTCTGGTGCCGATGACATCGCACTCCACCAGGGCTATTTCAAGGCCTTCAACCTTCATTACTAAAGCCTTGGTATAGATTCCGGGACCGTAGAACTCAAAGGTGGGGACCTGCTTGCCGTATGAGGGTTTCACCGGCCAGGGGGGTGCAATGGTTGCCTGTCCCAGCCCCACCTGAAGTTCTCCCTCAGCGCTTTTCTCGATCACCTTACCAACATCCTCTGCCCTCCAGACCTCCCCCTGAACTGCTGTGATGTGCGCTGCCAGGGTCAACACGGTGGGGAAGACAAGACACAGAACCCTGCAGAGCAAGTCTTTTCTTTTCATCTTTTTCTCCTTTTAATGATATGTGGTTGTTTTTCTGAATTTTTGAATAATAGCTCTTCACAAAACTCAGGACTTATTGTTTATGGTTAACTTGCAAAGGCACCCCAAAGGACATTTCCTAACTACTGGTAAGTTGTTGTTTTGTTGGCTTTTCCCTCACCCTATCCCTCTCCCCATCGGGGAGAGGGAACTTTCTCTCTCATTTAAAAGCAGTTTCGTGAAGCCCTATTTTGAATAAGAGGGTAGGAGGCGTCTCCAGATGCCGATACGATCGCCCATAAAGGGGTACTTAACCTCCCGCAGGTTTGGAACCTGCGGGAGGTTTGTTATCACGGTCATTCTCTGATCTCGAAGCAAACAGTCTTCAGGAGTTTCCCCTCGGCAGAGAGAACTTCTACCCTCCACTTTCCAGTCCAGTCCTTCACTATCCTCTTGCTGCTCCAGGTTCTCCAGCATCTGGATTTCACCGGGAGCTCCACCGCAGCCATCTTCTTATCTCTCCAATACCAGATGTGGGTGACACAGGTAGTGTCTGGACAGCCCTCGATTTTGGTGAAACAGTAAAGTTTCTCCACCGGCTGTTGGAAGACCTCCTTGGTACCCACTGGGGCCCTGTTCACCACGCTGTCGCAGATGGCTATTTCGGCCACCGACACCGTGTCGCAGACGGCTGTTTCAGCCACTGCCGGGGTGTCGCAGACCGCTGTTTCGGCCACCGACGGGGTATCGCAGACCGCCACGGTATCGCCAGAGGATTTGCACCGGCTCTCTTGGGCCAGACAGAGCCCAGGGAGTAAGGCCAGACAAAGAAATACTGCCAGCATCATCCCTTTCTTGAGAAACATAATTGCACCTCCTCGTTTATTGGATTAAGGGTTTATTTATCAGTTAGTAACGTGGACTCGTTACGCTTAGTTCAACCTACAAGAATCCTCTCTCGCTCCAGCAGTAGCGGAGGTCCTCAGACCCCACAAATGCGACCTGAAGGTCGCTGCTACAACGGTTTTGCCTGGCAAAACCCCATTTTTTTCGACAGAACCAATTCAGTTCTTTCTCAAAACTGCCACTGCTACGGCATAGCTCTGGGTGTGGGAGAGGCTGAGCAAGATCTCTCTGCCTGTTGTGGCCTGAGCTGCCTTCCCCCTCAGCTTCACCTCCGGCTTTCCGTGGTGAGCGTTGAGTATTTCCACGTCGGTCCAGTTGATCCCTATTTGGGGCCCGATCGCCTTGGATACAGCCTCTTTAGCGGCGAAGCGAGCGGCCAGGGAAGTATATCTGCGCCTCTGAGTCATACAGTACTCTATCTCTCTAGGGGTGAAGACCCGTTTCAAAAACTTCTGTCCCCACCTGCGAACTGACTCTCGGATGCGATCAACCTCCACGATGTCGACCCCGACCGATTCAACCATCTTTCTCTCCGGAGGGTAATTTGTTATCGATTATCTCCAGTATTTCGCTGATGTCGTCGATTTCAAAATCTGCCCCGGAGTGCTTGGTGGCGAAGGTATCTCCGTAGCGAGCGAAGACCGTTTTTATCCCCACCTTCTTGGCGCCGACCATATCCCTTTCTGGCCAGTCACCCACCATTAGCGCCTCTGAGGGAGCGACTTTGAGCAGAGAGAGGACCTTTCTGAACGGGATTTCGCTGGGCTTGCGCACACCTGTGTCCTCAAAGGTGAGGACAAAATCGAAGATATGGTGCAGTTGCAGAGAGCAGAGCCTGAGCCAGGCCTGAAGCCGCGGGGCATCGGAGAGGACCGCCAGCTTTATCCCTCGCTTCACCAACTCGGTCAAGGTCATATTGACATGTGGGTAGAGCACCAGGGCTGCCTCTCTGGCCCTCCGATAAGCGACGATGGCAGCGGCGTGAATCTTGTAGTCAATGCCCCCCAGTTGTTCCTTTAAGAAACGGTCAAAGACCCTCTGGTATTCTATCCCCTCCTCCTGGTAAATCTTGTAAATCTCCCTTTTGGCCTCTTGCTTCGACATCTTCAGCCCGGCGTCCACCATAGCATCGACTGCCGCATCGATAGCGGCCTCCTTCATCCGCATAAAATCGACCAGGGTGTTGTCTAAGTCGAAGATCACCGCTTTAATCACCCTCTATTCCCCTCCTTTATATCCTTATCTGTTCCAGTTCCTGATCAGACATAGGTTGTACCACTATGGTATTGGCTGTGTTTCTGTCTGTTTTCCAGAATTCCACCTCTACCTGGGGCAGTTCTCTCTGGTGGCTGTATCGGGCGCAGATGCGGGCGGCCGTCTGGACAGAGGAGGGCTCTGGCGAGCCGATCACAACTACCAGGGTGCTTCTGCCCCCTTTGACGCCTAATTTCAGGTCTTCATCTGAGGCAAGCTGGGCCAATTCCTCATTCTCCTCCGCATTTCTTCCACAGACGAACTTTGTTTGCGGGTTCAGGCGGAAGTGTCTGCCCAGGCGCAGAAGCTCGATATCTCTTGCCGAATCCTGGTGGTGTTCAAACAGGTCTTTTAGGCGGCGGGCGAATTGAGTGTCTGTGAGCAGACATCCCCCGGCCGGGGATGGATAATCAGTTATGCCCCACTGTTGGGCCAGTCGCATCTGTTCTTTCCGGGATCTGCCGCTTATGGCCAGAAGCTTCTCTCTGTCTACTATTCCCTCCTGTTCCGGGATAGTAGGCTTCATCAATTTGGCGCACAGGGGTCGCAGTAGTCTGCCGTCCAGTCCACTGTCTCTTTCTACTATTCTCATTGTGTCCCTTCGCTGAGACATCGGGCGCTGGCCCAGGACTTCGCCGGTGAAGATAAACTCAGCCCCCAGCTCTTCCATAATCTGTTTGGCCAGGCGGAGGAAAAATATCCGACAGTCAACACAAGGGTTGAACTCCTTCCCGTAGCCGTGCTGCGGGGCCTTGATCATCTCAATGTAATCTCTCCCCGCGGTGACCCTCCTCAGTTCCACCCCCAGTTGCTTGCACATCTGTTCTAACTGAGAATACCCCCTTGTGTCGGCCAGAAAGGGAGTGGAGAAATTTACCACGGTTATTTCAAACCCCTGTTCCAGTATTAATCGGAGGGCGAGGGTGCTGTCCAGCCCCCCCGAGACCAGTCCCACTGCCTTGTATCCAGCCAAAATCCTTCCTTCTGTTTAGAGAAAATGTTGAAACTCTAATCTGTGATAAGATACATTTTTTCCTTTCTCAAAGCAATTCCTTTTTCTCTCTCCCTGGCGTCTATCCGAAAGAATCTGCCCAGGGAGGGTTGCTCTCTTAAGGAAGTTCTTTCAAATCTCTCAGCTGGTGGCAGGATGTCCGTCGGCCTGTGCATTTTTTACTTGACATTGGCGAATTAATCAGTTATTCTATTGCATTGATATAAGATACTTAATGCTTAAAAGGGATCTATGTCCAACAGGTGCTTGGTTAGTTTGTGTAATCTATTTTTGTTTAAACTAATCTCCCGGGAGCACAGCACGGACTTGATCGAGAAGTTTCATAGGGCGCACGCCCTTTCAGTATCTACTGATTTCAATATTTCATCTATTTTTAATTAAGATATAATATTCAGGTAATAATCGCAACCCCAAAATTCTGTTGCCGTGATATAAAACAGCATATAGGCAGCATAATCTAAGGTTAAGCCACCTGCGGCGGCTTAACCTTAGATTTGTCTTCATAACGCTGACTAAACTGCACCATGACGGTTATATTGAAAAATACAGCAATAGGTCACACTCAATTTTAGAAAATGTTGCTATCTATACGAACGCAGGATACGAAACCCGAATCACACAACAAGGCTTTGATTATTGTCTCAGCCAACTGATGGTTTGTTTTTCACTGTGTATGAATTTGGTCATTTGAATAATCGTACCAAATTATGATAGACGCTCATTGAAGCCTGCAGAGATGGAACTGAACTGGAATTCAAAACATTCGATTCTTTGATACACTCTAATGTATCTGAGTGAATGCAGTCCATGGTATGAAATTTGTTTGAAATCTTTTTCTCAAGAGGCGCTATGCACAAACTCCGTATCAGCATCATTGACCTTGTTGCCAAAGCTCCTACTCGAAAATTGTACGAGCGCGTCATGAATGCCAATTTCGCGAGTATTATGCCCCAAGTCATAGCCACGTGGTGTGAAGAAGAAGGACATAACGTTACACTCGTGTGCTACACTGGTTTTGAGAATCTTATCAAGGAGTTACCGACCAACGTCGATCTTGTCATCATAGGATCATTTACTCAGTCTGCACAATTAGCATACGCGCTGAGCAACCTATTACGATCGAACGGCGCTGTCACCGTTCTTGGCGGTCCCCACGCTCGCTGCTATCCTCAGGACGCGTTGCAGTACTTCGACTACGTCCTGGGCTTCACCGACAAGGCCGTGATCCGTGAAGTCTTGCATGACTGTTCGCAGCATAGACCAATCGGCTTGCATATCACTGCCAGACAGCAACCCGCAACGCTCCCTGGAGTACGCGAGCGCTGGAAGTTCATCGAGCAGACTCTCCAGAAGGCACCTCTTATTAAGATCGTTCCGATGCTCTCGAGTCTAGGGTGTCCGTATACCTGCAGCTTTTGTAGCGACTCGGTCGTACCATATCTGCCCCTGGACCTCGATGTGATCAAGGAGGACCTACGGTTTCTTTTGCGGAAGATTCGGCGGCCGCGTGTAGGCTGGCACGACCCAAACTTTGGTATCAGATTTAATGACTGCGTGGACGCAATCGAGGAGGCTGTGCCTCCCGGTAGCATCGACTTCATCGCTGAGAGCAGTCTGTCCCTCCTATCGGAGCCGAACCTGATGCGGCTCAAACGAAACGGATTCAAGGCCATCCTGCCCGGAATTGAGTCGTGGTACGACCTGGGCAACAAATCGAATAGCGGAACATTAAAGGGCATGGACAAAGTCCGGCAGGTCTCCAACCACGTCAACTTGATCCTGAAGTACATACCCTTTGTACAAACCAACTTCGTGCTTGGGTTGGATGTTGACGAAGGGCCAGAATCCTTTGAACTCACAAAAATATTTGTGGATATGACACCAGGCACGTTTCCTGCCTATTGTCTGCTAACAGCGTTCGGACAGGCCGCACCGCTCAACCTCGAATACCAGCGTGCCAACCGCGTTCTACCATTCCCTTTCTATTTCCTGAGCAATTGGACACTGAACGTGAAGCCAAAGCACTATTCCTGGCCCGATTTCTACGATTACCTGATCGATATGACCAGGTACACATTTTCATGGCGCACGATTATTAACCGTTTCAGAGCGACCGGGACCATGATCCCGCGGTGGATGAACGTTCTGCGGGGACTGTCGTCAGAAGGTCTTGGTAGGATTAAATACTATAAGGAAGTACGTCAACGCCTTGATACCGATCGGCAGCTCCGTCGCTATTACGAACAGGAGACGACCGAGCTACCGCGGTTCTACATGGAACAAGTACGAAGGGACCTGGGGCCACTGTGGAAGTGGCTCCCAAAAGGGGCGCTGTATCACGACCCAAACGCCTATCTCAAGTCAGAGGAAGAAAAGTCACTAAAGCCGTTGAGCATCTGAGCTGCGACGTGATCGTGGTAAACTTCCGTTACTCCCGATTCCATCGAAGGGAAATTGGAGCTCCCTTGAACTGTAACTTGTTCGTCCAGGTTGTCCAAACTGGTGCCTCCGCAACTCTGAAAGCCCTTAAGTTCAATCCAGTGAAAGTTCTCTATGAAAGGCTGTGATTCTTAATTAAAGATGAGTCGGAGAAACGTTAGACAACAATTTTAGATACTAAAGGGGGTGGTAAATGGTTAATTAAAACTTCTGGAAAAACTTGTTCTTGCGAAGACTCTCTTGTATTTAATAATGTCTTCATTTGAGATTAGAATCGCTATCTTGTTTCTATCTCTGAAAAGAAGCATTGTAAAGACAGAGAGAAAATGAAAAAGGAGGAAGAATGCAAGGTAGCAAACTTTATGTATGGAGTGCACCCCAAAAAGGAGACAGCAAGTTAAGCAACTTTTGCTGTGCTGACC
>CAZQSC010000133.1:0-6866 GCA_964595705.1 uncultured bacterium
CCCCAGGCCGCCTGTCTTTTGAATCTGCCCTCTATGGCCACATACACCTCACAGCCGATAATGGGTTTCAGGCCGGCCTTCTGAGCCTTACGGTAGAATTCAATTACCCCAAACATATTGCCGTGGTCAGTGATGGCCAGGGCGGGCATACCCCACTCTTTGGCAGCTTTGACCATCTGCTCTATCCTTAAAGCACCGTCTAACAAGCTGTACATAGTGTGATTGTGTAGATGAACGAAATTGGGTGCAGGCATCTTATCCTCCCCTGATGGATTTCGATTTACATTCTTCAAGTATACAAAAATCCCGGGGGGAAAGCAAGGGATTTTTTGTAAGCATTACAAGGTAATATGACGATTTACTGGAGGTTATATAAATTGCCGGGGAAAAAAGGTGTGTCCTGCTCTCTATTAATTAGAGCCTAAAGCGGGAGTAAACTTTGGCATTCAGGGGGCATTGTTCACACTGGGGTCTGCGCTGGCAGAACTCTTTGCCCAGGCGGACAATTAAGGCGTGGAATTCATTGAACAGGCCTACATCCTGAGGAAGATTGGTCATAAACAATTGCTGTATCTCAGAATAAGAAGCCTTTTCGGATATGAATCCATGGCGAGAGAATATCCGCCGGGTATAGGCGTCTACGACAAAAATGGGCTTCCCGAAGGCGTAAAGCAGGATGCTGTCGGCAGTTTCCGGGCCGATGCCGCTTATGGCTAGCAGGTTCTCTCGCAAAACAGACAGCTCCAACTCCTTTAATTGCCGGAGATCACCCCGGTGATGGTTGAAGAGGAATTGCAGGAAGTTCCTTATACGTCTAGCCTTAATATTGAAATATCCGGCAGGTCTTATCCACCCTGCCAGGGTCTCCTCTGGGATTTGATAAAGCTTGAACGGCGTTAACACTTTGTGTTGTTTCAAGTTGTTGATAGCCTTCTCCACATTTCCCCAGGCGGTGTTCTGAGTGAGTATAGCGCCTATTATTATCTCAAAGACGCTGTCGCCTGGCCACCACCCCTGGGGGCCGAATTCTGTCAACAGTCTTTCATAAATTTTGATAAAAAGGGACTCCATATTCTAAATCTCAACAAATCTTATGCTGGTTCATCTAACCGCAAAGAGCCCAAGGAAGGCGCCGGAGTCGCCGAGAAAATCCAATTTCTATACCCAAGTGGCTACATCAATTATTCTATTTTTCATCTTTGCCTACGAAGCTTTGGGTTCTCTGTGCCTACTCTGCAGTCTTTGCGGTTAAATCTCCAACTCGGCATGAGACCGGAGAAGAGAAAAACGGCCCGTAGAGGATTGTCTCTCCACCGGGCCGTTTTTTTAATGAGCGTTTTTGTTCGTCAGAGGAGTGTCTCCAGACGGGAAACGAGGTGCTGCTTAGGTACTGTTCCCACAATTTGATCCACAAGCTTTCCCTGTTTGAACAACAGAAGGGTGGGAATACTCATAATGCCATATTGGGTGGCTGTAGCTGAGTTAGAATCCACATTTAATTTGCAAACCTTGAGTTTGCCAGCATACTGCTGGGCAAGTTCTTCTATCACTAGGGCTATCATCTTGCAGGGTGGACACCATGCGGCCCAGAAATCCACTAGCACCGGGATTGATGATTCTAATACTTCAGACTGAAAACTGCTGTCGGTAACATCGATGGGTTTACTCACTTTCGGTTTCCTCTCCTATCATTTTGGCATACTGAACTGGATCTTTTAAGATATCAATAGCTCTGTGGAGCTGAGCGTCCTCGGGGAAGGTGGCCCGGATGCCAGCCTCTAATCCCCACTGTCGGGATGCTATCTCCTTTCTTATGGTCATTCTGATGTAATCCTTATTCTTCTGAAAATCGGCCTCCTTGGCTGTTTCTAACTGGGTTTCCAATTCCGCAAGCAGTTCCTCTATGCGGTCATTGTATCCTTTCTTCTGGAACATCACCTTCAAAGTATCCACATACACCTCTTCAGGTGTTTTGTAATCGAAATGTTTTTGTTTAAGGAAATCTTTAAACATAGCTAATATTTGGTCATCTACCTCAAAATTCCGGTCAACCTCGGGGTGCTCTGCCACATAATGGACGGCGAAGCTGAAAAACATCCGTCTGCGCAGAAGCTCCAGCAAGAGGTTATCCAGCTTCCAGAGCTCGACCTTTAGGTCAGGGGTGATGCCACCGCCGCCGTAGATCACTCTGCCATTGTGAGTTCTGAATTGCTTCTTTTGGGGTTGAGCCTCTTCTCCAAAGGGCTTCTGGGATTTTTCCTTTGGGGTATGCTCTATATTGATGCACCTTCCGCTGGGGGTATAGTAGTAAGCGGTAGTTAATTTAAGGGCAGAGCCCTCAGATATGGGAAACACGGTCTGGACTGATCCTTTGCCGAAGGTAGGTGTGCCAACAATAACTCCCCTGTCCCAGTCCTGAATTGCTCCGGCCACAATCTCGGAAGCACTGGCAGAGGCCTTATTTACTAAGATGACCATCGGCACATCAACAGGGATAACTGGATCGTGGGTAGAATAGTAGTCGTTATTCTGCCCTCTGTCTCTCCCTTTGGTGGAGACAATTAGCCTTCCTTTTTCTAAAAACTTATCAGCCACTGCCACTGCTTGAGTGAGCAGTCCGCCGGGGTTTCCCCGTAGATCCAGGATGAGGGATTTAATCTTTTTGTGTTTCAGCTTCTCCAGGGCCTGGGTCAGTTCCTCTCCAGTGCTCTCAGAGAAACGGGAAAGTCGGATGTAGCCGATTTCGGGGGTAATTTTGTCGCACAGACTTATGGCCTTCAGTTTGATTATTTCGCGGGTGATGGTGTAGTCAAGGGGGTGGGGCTGGCCCTCTCTGATGATGGTGATAGTGACCTGGGTGCCAGGTTCCCCCCGCAGTTTCTGAGCTACATCCTCGATACTCTCCCCTCGAGTAGACTTTCCCTCGATTTTGATGATCTGGTCGCCGGCTTGCAGGCCCACCCTGGCGGCAGGGGTTCCCTCGAATGGGGCAATCACTGTGGGGATGTCGTCCTTTATGCCGATCATAATCCCCAAACCACCATATTTCCCAGTAGTTTCTATTCTTAATTGATCTATCTGTCTTTTTTGGAAAAAATTACTATAGGGATCAAGCTCTCCCAACATCCCCTTGATCCCGGCCACCATTATCTCTTCGGGATTCACCTCTCTAACATAACTTTTGGTGATATGCTTGTAGACATTGCCGAAAGTGGTAAGGCTTTCCCCGACTATTGCATATTGGTCCTGTCCTGCTGGGTGATATCCAATCACCCAGGTTCCGGTTAGAACGACCATCAAAGCTATGGCAATCCATATCTTCTTAGACATCTATCCGCTCCTTAAGGATTTGGTTTTTCAAGATAGATTCGTAAAAAATCAAATTCCCCTTTATTTCTGCTCTGTTATAATTCAATGTCTCGGATTTTTACCAGTTCGTAAAGTTCGTCATTCTGAGCGGAGTACTCCGCATCTACTCAGTGTAAGCTCTGTGGAATGAAGAATCTATTTGCCACAAGGCGGTTATCTTCTCTTTAACAGGAAGCATTTTGGGTTTCTTATAAATTCATTGCTTAGTTTATTTAACTGGAGCCAACGGTCGGATTCGAACCGACGACCTGCTCATTACGAGTGAGCTGCTCTACCTGCTGAGCTACGTTGGCTCAGATGCTCATACTGCACCTTAAATATATCTGGGATTCAGCAGCACAGCCAGAGATGGTAGTCGCAGACTTTATGCCTGCATCGCGGGACTACCGCATCTACACAAGGGATGCGACTGCAACTCCATAATGAAACACTACCAGCCAGCAACGGTTCGCTGCAGTATCTCCGAGGCCAACATCTTTGCCGCCGTCCCTATACCCTCAGCTCTCTGCTCCGGCCCCCCCGGGGCCTCATAGACACCCCAGCCTTCCAATAGCCTCTCCTCCCACAGCTTCCTGTCTTTTCTCAAGTCTAAATAACAAACCTGTACCTGGATAGAAAGTCTGTACTCCTGGGCCTTCTCACCAGTTTTCTCTGCACTGTAAGTGAGCGGCTCATCCTTCACATCAACGATCTTCACCTTGATCAGCGAGTCTGCCACTTTCTGATCCACCACCCGCAGAGTGTTGTCCGAAACGAAGGAGGCAATAATAGCATCGGTTAAAGCGGTTTCAATGCCGTACTCCAGAGTCTCATTCTCTGCTAAGGGCACGGCCACGGTTTTGATGTGAGACGGCAGAGATGAACCCGAAGTAGAATAATACCAACAACCCCAGAGAGTTGTGACCAGACCCAGGGGGATCAGCAGGAGAATATCTTTGATTCTCAAAGCTTATTCACCGTAGAAGTAATGGCGGTTATCTACAATCTTTGCCCTCTGTTTCAAGTTTGCCAACCAAGTGGTGTAGGCCTCGTATTGCCGCTGAGAGAGCAGTTTCTTGCGGATTTCGTCCTTTTGCGCCTGAAAATCTTTCTCATCAATAGGCTGTTTTTCTAAGACTTTTATGATATAATAGCCTCTGTCTGTGGAGATAATCCCGCTTGTCTCTCCTGGTCGGAGCCGGAAGGCGGCGCTGATGAACTGATTCCTGGTGCCGATGCCCGGCAGGTAGTCAGACCGGGAGAAAGGCCCTGCGGTTTTAACCTTCAAGGAGACAGATTTAGCCGCTTCTTCTAACGAGGCCCCTTCTTTCAGCTCACTGGCTACCTTCTCTAACCTTTGCTTAGCCCTCTCTCTTCTCTGTTCTTCTTCAAGCTTTCTTTTGATAGCTGCTTTTACTTCCTCGAAAGCTCTGATCCCGGCCTCTTTTTTCTCTTGCAACTGTAGGACCCAAAATCCTGTCCTGTTCTCGTAGAGGGGGGAAATTGCCCCCGGCTCGTTTTTGAAAGCGAAATCAACCAGAGATTTTGCCCTGCCAATGCCAGGGATATATCCATCTTTGGAGAAAAACCCCGTGTCTTTGACCTCTAAATCTCTGGCTTTGGCAGCTGTCTGGAAGCCTTCTTCCTGAGCAGTGGAGATGAAGTCCTCGGCTTCCTTTCTCAGCGTCTCTATAGTTTTCTGACTGGCTTCGACCTTGAACAGGATGTGGCTTGCCCTAATCTTTTCCTCTCCTGCCGCTTTTTTCCTGGCGACTAATTTAATGATATGCCATCCGTAGGGTGTTCTGACCGGGTCGGAGATCTGTCCGGTTTTCAAGGCGAAGGCTGCCTTTTCGAAAGCCTCTACCATCTGTCCCCGTCCGAACCAACCCAGATCACCACCTTTGGAGGCGGTAGCTCCGTCGTCAGAGAGCTCTTTAGCCAGTTGGCCGAAATCGGCTCCTTCCCTGATCTCGGCTGCCACTGTCTCAGCCTCAATCCTAACTGCCTCTTCGTCGGCAGCACTGGGCCTTTTTTCCCACACGACAAACTGGCATCGCCGCTTCTCTTCCTCTCTGAACTCCTCTTTGTGCTGGTCATAATAAGTCCTGATCTCTTGCTGATCAACCTTCACCTCACTGTCTCGAAACATCTCAGGGCCAGCAAATATATAACTCACCTTCACCTTTTCATTTTGATCTATAAAATACTCCCTTACCTCTGGGTCTGTTACCTTGACGGTTGCAAATATCCGATCCTGAAGTTTCTGCAGTTGGAGAGACCGGGAGACATATTGCTCTAAAAAGAGCAAGAATTGCTTGGTGTTGCTATTGTTGTAACTAGCTGGATCGTCTAAGAACTGATGATAACGGGTCAGGTCAAAATTACCACTGGAGTCCTGAAACGCCTTTTGCTGCCGAACAAATTGAGGAGGATTGTTTCGCATATAAACTATCAGCTCTGCGTTGGAGACACCGATTTTCTCCCGTTCTATCACCTGAGAAAGCAGAATTTGCTGGACAATGTCGTTCCAGGTCTGCTCTCTTAGTCTATCTATATTGGGCTCTGTGTCTGAACGTTGTTTCTCCTGCTGATAGACCTGCCGTAGAGACTGTTGAAACTGGCGATAAGGTATCTCTACCCCGTTGACCTTTCCCAGAAAACGGGGACTACGTTCCCCTCTTGTCCCCGATATGCGCATTCCCCACGAGAAAACCATCATCCCCACAAAACAGATGACAATAACCCAAAAGATAATCTTCATATTCTGCCGCATCTTCTCAATCATAGATGTAAAGCCTCCCTTTAGTATTGGGTTGTTAGTCGCATATTTAACTTAACAGTGCCAAACGCATCCGTTTCCACAATTCAAATGTCTCGGAATTTCCGTGAATCTGTAAGAACGAGATTCTTCGCTGCCCCTTCCCTTCGTTGAGGCTCAAGGCTTCGGCTTAGTCAATGAGAGGACATTAGAGTGTCACTCTAAGCACTTCGCATCCGCTCAGTCTAAGCTCCAGGGAACGAAGAATCTATCCACCGCAGACCTCACAAAAGCCGGGGGGTGGATGCTGCGTCGCCTTAGGACGGACCAAAGTTCATCCTACACACCCAAGAGGAACATCGTAGGCATTGCTGTTGAGCGTGGGTAAGACTACTAAACTAATTTCCCTTGACAAAATAAGGGTTGGCTTGTAAATTGTCAAGGGAAAATTATAGGTTTGAGTCTTTCAGGCCCAACAGAGCAGTCTGGTTATTTGGTGAGGGATGAGCGGTGAATTGAGTTCAACAATGACCGCTGTCCAGAAGATGTCGCTTTAGAGATGGGGAAAATGTTTTCTCAATATATGCTCCTGAAAATTAAAATATTAGTTCCCCTTGTTCTGTTGCTTTCTTGGGGTGTTGGCCCTTCAGAGGCAGTGACCGGTGAGGGTATTGTGGGGAAAGTAGAAAGTAAGATTAAAAAAGCAAAAGACTTATCCGCTAGTTTTGAGAAGAGTTTCTACTGGAAGTTGGCCGGA
>CAZQSC010000134.1:0-6849 GCA_964595705.1 uncultured bacterium
CCCTTGTGGGCATCAGGGGCGCGCCGGGGCAAGAGTTGGGCTGCCTCCTCTACAGTAATAAGATTTATCTTACATCCCTCTTTTTCAATAACTTCAGGCGGATAGCCGATGTCAGCCACTATCAATCTGCCACATTTACTCCTGCCAGGATAGAAGACCTGGCCGATCTTAGGCAGCCCGAAGGTCACAGTTGTAGTGGCCTGGACACAGGGACCAGAGATTTCCTCACCGTCAGCATTCAGGCCTGAAGGTATGTCTACGGCAAAAACAGGTTTTTTACCTCGGTTGATGGTCTCAATGACCCCAGCGGCTGTCCCCTTAACTGCCCCTTTGAGTCCGGTGCCGAATATGGCATCTACCAGTAGGTCAGCATCCTGGACCGCCTGTTCTACCACAGCTAAATCGGCATCTTCCAAGATTTCCCTCACCGGGACCTTCAGTTCCAAGGCCTTTTTGAGATTGGCCTGGGCGTCCCCCTTGCTCTGGGCCTTTTTGCCTAACAGCAAGACCAGGACAGAAGCCCCATGTTCTACCAGCAGTCGGGCTACCACAAGGCCATCGCCGCCGTTGTTCCCCTTACCGCAGAATATGGCGACCTTCTTTCCTGCCAGCTCATCCCATACCTGGCTAATGGCGATGAAGACAGCCCTGCCGGCCCTCTCCATCAGTTGGATACCCGGTATGCCGAACTGTTCGATGGCCCGTCGGTCAATGCTGGCCATCTGTTGGGCCGTAACTAGTTTCATACTACACTTTTCCTTTCCATTTAGAGAGAGTTAATACAGTTTTCCACCGTTTTTTAGTTGACAAATCTGGGCAGGGATATTATATTCTGCTTGCGTTGAGTCCGTAGCTCAGCTGGTAGAGCACCGGCCTTTTAAGCCGGGGGCCGAGGGTTCGAGACCCTCCGGACTCACCAAAATCAACAGAGCCCGAGGTAAAACGACCTCCACGGCTCTTTTTTATTTTCCAACTTGGCAGAGAGCATACCAGCCGCCACAAGCAGCGCCATTGTTCAACTGCTACACAATCTCAAACAAGTTGGAGAAATCCTCCTTCCATTGCTTTAATTTAATATAGTTTCCCCTCCGAAAGAGTCAAGGATTTTTATTTTCCCCTGCCTAACTCATAAGCTTAAGAGTCCTGCCTCCTTGTCCAAACACTTGGTGAAAATTCTCATAATGGATTGATTCGTAAAAAGTCCCAAAATACTCCCTCTCCCTTGAAGGGAGATGGCTGGAGTGAGGGTGTCCCCTCCTCACAGGGGAGGGGAAATGCGACTTTTTGCGAACGGATCATAATGATTAAAACATCAGGGCAGAGGTGAAAGATGTGCCTTTCTATCGGAATTTTCAGATAAAACTCCAGGGAGCGACCCCTGGGATGAAGCCTGTTGTCACGTCAATCTTTTGGATGTTAACCTGGATTTTGGAAAGCACCGACGGTGCCTTTCGGTGTTCAATTTTGCGGATGTGGGCTTATTCATCTTCAGCATCTGGAGACTGACCGAGTTTCATAAGGTATCCAGAAGGGTGTAATTTTTTTTAAAAAGTTCTTGCGTTTTCTAAAAGAATTTATTACATTTTGATTGTCCTGCATTGGTGATGTAAAAACAGATGAGGAATCCAAACTGTTTTAGAGGGAATCCTGCTCCGGGCATGGATTACAGGCCCCCAGGGAAAGGGGAAGTAAGAGATGTTCGGGAGGACACCCACTGTGTTGAGACGCGGTTCTCTCAAACGTGAGCATCACCTTTGCAGGATTTTTAAATTTAAAAGCAAAAAGCCTCGCATAAAGCGAGGCCTTTTCCTTTTAAATTCTGCACTCTCGACAGTTACGAAGAAAGATAATAGGGTAAGTGGGCCCACTAGGACTCGAACCTAGGACCGGTCGATTATGAGTCGACTGCTCTAACCAACTGAGCTATGGGCCCGCGAGGAATTAATATAATAAATCTCCTCTTAAAGGTCAAGTTTTTTGAACCACCAATTTCGCTTTTTCTTTCACCAAATTATTATACTGCTGATTTAATTTGTTTAACCGGGCCTCATCGCCCTCTCTCTGGGCCCTGGCTATCTCTGCCCTGATTTGACTCAACTTCTCGGATACAGCATCTATTCTCACCCGACGAAGGCAGTCAGTAAGACACTCTTCTATATGATCCTCATCTAAGCCCTCGGTGCTTAGTTTCGCCACAAAGGCTGCCAGGGATGGCTCTTGTAGACGATCTATAACGACAGCGGCTTGGGGTTCACCGATTTCCCGACATATCTCGAAGATGGCCTCGGCAATCTTTCTGAAGGCTCCGGCAGAGAAATCTTCCGGGGTCAGTTCCTCCATCACCCTCTCTGCCACAGCTCTTCTGCCCAGCATAATCCGCAGCAGCTCCCTCTGGACCACTGGCCCTTGAGGTTCTGTCTCTGCCTTTGTTAGGGGTTGTTGTTCCCGGTCAACCGCTCTTTGTCGCCTCCTCTGTCTTGCCATCTCCCGGTGGACTGCTGCCTCGTCAGTGCCGAGTCTTTCGGCAATCTGTTTCACTGTTAAGTCTCTTTTGATCTCGTCCTTAATCCTCAAGGCTGTCTCCACAAGCTGGGCAACCGCCTCTCTTTTCCCCTCTACAGTTGTCAGATCCTGGTTTTTTGCTATGACTTCCAATTTACAGTCGAGGGCCTCCTTGGCCTGGCCCAGAAGGTTCTGGAACGCCTCGGCTCCTCTTTCTCGCACAAAGCTGTCCGGATCATAACCCTCGGGCAGCGAGACAACATCCACCCCCAGGTCTGCCTCTAAAAGGGTATCAATCCCTCTGAAAGCAGCGGCAGAGCCAGCCAGGTCGGCATCGTAAACCAGGGTAACTTTATGGGTGTAGCGGGAGAGAAGTTCTGCCTGCCCCTTGGTCAAGGCCGTTCCCGAGGAGGCCACCACATTGCCAATCCCTGCCTCCACCAGCCGAAGCAGATCGATGTAGCCTTCCACCACGATGGCCCGCTCCGCCCTTCGGATAGCATCTCTGGCCTGTCTCAACCCATAAAGGACGAAACCTTTCTGGTAGATGGGAGTCTCAGGAGAGTTGAGGTATTTGGGCTGCTGTGAGTCCTCTAAGGCCCGAGCACCAAAGGCCACTGTTCTGCCGCTGCGGTCTTGAATGGGGAACATAATCCGATCACGAAATCGATCATAGAATCCGCCATCATCTCTTTTTATAGCCAACCCACTTTTCTCTAAAATCTCTCCAGAGATAGACCGCTGGGCGGCTGCCTTCAGCAGGCCATCCCAGGCAGAGAGACTGTACCCTAAGCCGAACCTCTGAATGATCTCCTCAGAGATAGCCCGGCCCTTCAGGTAAGCCCTGGCCTTTTCCGCCCGTTTGTCTTTCAGCAGAAGATGGTGGAAGTACTTCTGAGCAAATTCATTAGCCTGGTAAAGCAGGTCATTTGTCTTGTCTTTCTTACCCTGGCTTCTGGGCTCGGGCAGGCTCACACCTGTCCTTGCTGCCAGAATCCTCACCGCCTCCAGAAAGCTTATCTTCTGCACCTCCATTAGGAAGGAAAAGGCATTGCCTCCGGTGCTGCATCCGAAACAGTGGTATATCTGCTTTTCTGGGTTGACACAGAAAGAGGGCGTTTTCTCAGGATGAAAGGGACACAGGCCGAAATAGTTCTTGCCCCGCTTTTTGAGGGAGACATAATCGGAGATAAGCTCTACAATGTCGATTCTCTCTCGTATCTGTTCTATTATCTGTTCCGGGATTCGGTAGGCCATACTGCCCTCCTGGAAGCTTTCCGTCCAGCCTCCATCTGTGTGCTACTCATAATATATGGAGAAATCCCACTGGGTCAAGCCCATTTTAATTGGCAGAGGATAGTGCGAGACCCAAGGAGCAGCATCACTTCGAGTTGAAAAATAGATGTTGCTTTTCCCAGGGAGATTTGGTATCTTTTATTAGACTGTAAGTTGACAAATTTTGAGAAGGTTATTATCGCCATATGGAAATCGATTTCCATGCTAAAATTGAGAGAGCCAATAAATTAGACCCTGCCTTTAGCCGAGTTCATTGGGCTTTCCACCCGCAGCGAGGGTAATTTATTCCCTCGCTTGCTGGATTTCTGATTTAGATATTGTTCTTTAAGTTGATGAGGGACAGAGAAATTGAGCGTATTCTGGTCATCCGCACCGGTGGCATTGGGGATTTGATCCTCAGCTTGCCTCTTCTGATGGCCCTGCGGAGGTCCTATCCTCACGCCTGGCTTGAGGTGATGGGGCACCGCTGTCGGTTGGAGCTTCTGGAGGGCGGATGCTATGCCCACCGGGTCTGCTCTATAGAACAGCCTGGAATAGCTTCCTTCTTTGTTCCAGAAGGAGCGCTTCCTGAGAAACTGGCACAGTACTTTGCCAATTTTGATCTGGTTGTCTCCCTTGTCAGCGACTCAGACGGGCTGTTCTCTGCCAACCTGCGGCGGGCAGGGGCAGAGAAGGTGATTTCCATTGCGCCCCTTCCTCCTCATTCAAATATCGAGCACTATAGCCACTATCTCCTCTCTCAACTGAGGAACTGGGGGGTGAAGGCAGAGCCAACCGAGCCGAAGCTTTTTCTTACTGAGGCCGGCCAGGAGTATGCTTCTCGATTCTGGAGAGAACACGGATTAAGCAGGGTTTTGGCTGTTCACCCTGGCAGTGGCAGCCCCCGGAAGATGTGGAGATCAGAGGGCTTCGCTGAGGTGGCCAACTGGGCCACCGAGAAGCTGGGAATGCAGGTGCTTCTGGTATCCGGCCCCGCTGACCAGCAGGTAACCCGGCAGGTAGTACAGGGGATGAGACCGAGAAAACCTCTGGTGGTGGAGAATCTCTCCTTGACCAAACTGGCGGCTATCCTCCACAAGTGCCAGGGCTTCGTAGGTAATGACTCTGGAATTACTCACCTCGCCTCTGCTGTGGGCACACCCACAGTGGCTGTTTTCGGACCTTCTGATCCCCGGATATGGGGACCTCGGGGGAAGCACACGGCTGTCGTCGAAAGCAGCCTTCCTTGCTCTCCCTGCACCAGAGAGAGTATGGATAGATGTCAGAGGCCGAAATGTATGGGTTCGATAACAGCAGAGGAGGTGAGGAGGGCCATAGAGATGCATCTGGAAGAATCTCAAGGGGGCTTTCAACGCCCCATCTGAGCTGTGCAAGCTTCTGCAATTCTGTTTTTAACCTAGATTTGCAAAACATCAAAGCCTTTCGGCCTTTTTCAGTGTTGATCCGTTCGTAAAAAGTTGCATTTCCCCTCTCCTGTGGGGAGGGGATTCACCCTGTTAGATAGAGGATCTTATCTAACAGGGTAAAGTGGAAGGGGACACCCTCACCCTTTCAGGGAGAGGGAATACTCTGGACTTCTTACGAGAGGGTCAGTGTTGAATTTTCGGGATATAGGTTTAAGTTGTGGAGAGTTCACCGGTTAACCGATCGCTTCTCTGGCCGTTCTGAGTGGGCGGTTGGAGGCAACAGAGGGAGGTATTTATGAATTCTAAAAAGGGGATTTTCGCCTTCCTAGTTCTAACTTTTGTGTTAACCTGGCTGTTTGAGCTGCGTATGTTAGTCCAGGGAGTCTCTCTTACTGGGCCTGTCCCTCCTTATGCGCTGGCTGTGCTTGGGGCGGTGATGTTTGTCCCCGGGGCAGCTGCTTTCATTGTCCGCAAATTTATAACCAGGGAGGGATTTGATGACGCTGGGTTGGACATTGGTCCAGGTCGTTATTACTTAGTTGCCTGGCTCTTGCCAGTGGGCCTTTCAGTGGTGGCCTGTTTGCTCACCGTGCTTCTCACCCCTGCTCATTTTGATTTCACCTTCTCTGAAGCGATGGAGGCTATGGTCCAACAGGCTCCAGAGAAGCCCTTGCCTTCACCTCGGGCCCTGCTGTTCTCTATCTTCTTCTCTGCCCTGACTATAGGCGTGATGATCAACACCCTTTTTGCCTTCGGAGAGGAGTTTGGCTGGCGGGGCTATCTGCTGATGCGTCTTCTTCCCCTGGGGAGACTGCGGGCAATGGTGCTCACCGGAGTGGTCTGGGGCCTGTGGCATGCACCGGTAATCCTCATGGGATACAATTATCCAAAGCATCCCATCTTAGGGGTGGCCCTGATGATCGGATTCTGTATCCTGCTATCCATCATCCTAAGCTGGCTGCGCCTTGCCTCCGGCAGCGTTCTGGTGGCTGCGGTAGCACATGCTTCGCTAAACGGTCCAGCCTCGGCCGTGCGCATTGTATTAAGAAACTATGACACTGCCACAGGCACCCTGATGGGACTGGTTGGCTTTATTGTCCTGGGGGCATTTATCGCCTGGTTATACCTAAGCGGCAGGTTAAATGATCAAACCGGCCTATCGGCAGAGTTAGACATCCACCCACAGCCGAGAGGGGATGAGGAGAATTAACTGGTGAATCGAAAGATATACAGAGCGTAAAGACTGGCCACATAGACATAGCTGCCCTCTACACAAACCTTCCCTATATCTCGGCTGAGAATGTCATAATACCCCACCTCCACCGGATGAGTTGGGTCGGATATGTCGATTATTTCCAGCCCGGTAGTACAGTAAGTTAAATAAACATAGGGATCGGCTACACAGAGAGCGCTAAAAGACAGGGGAGACCGGTATAAGGGGTAGAAGGATATGTCTTTTGGCCTTGAAGGTTCAGTAATATCAATAACTTGTAGTCCCTTCTCGGTAGCAATGAAGAGACAACTGTCCTGGCGAGCGATGTCGAAGGCAAAGCTGTAGGGGTATTTTGCCCTCTGGCTGGCTTTGTAACTGAAAGCTACCTTTGCCTCGGAGGGATCGGAGATATTGACTATGAGCAGTTTACTC
>CAZQSC010000135.1:0-6820 GCA_964595705.1 uncultured bacterium
AGAGGCTATGCAGCAGCTCAAGTCCCTGCCATACCAGGACCTGGGTTTCGTCAAGGTAGATACTCACCGGTCGCTACGCAAAGGGTTTCCCGAGGTGGTCTTCTGTCCGGGCAAATCGCCAGAGCAGATCAAAGAGATTCTCCTGAACCTGACAGCAGTCAATCCGGTTGTGCTTGCGATGAGAGCTACCGAGCAGGTGTATCAGCATCTGCGACAGGTGCCAGAGATGGCTGATAAGGTCGAATATTACCCACAGGCCCGCGCAATTCTCGTAGGGAAGAAACCTAAGCCACAGACGCAGGGGGTTGTGCTTGTGCTCACCGGCGGGACAGCAGATATTCCAGTGGCCGAAGAGGCAGCTGTGACAGCAGAGGCTATGGGTAACCGGGTGGAGAGACTCTACGATGTGGGGGTGGCGGGGCTACACCGCCTTCTCTACAACCGAGATAGACTGCTCGCTGCCAATGTACTGGTGGTGGTGGCTGGAATGGAAGGAGCGTTGCCCAGTGTGGTCGGGGGACTGGTCGACAAACCGGTAATAGCAGTGCCCACCAGCGTAGGTTACGGAGCCAGCCTCTACGGTCTGTCGGCCCTGCTGGCTATGCTCAACAGTTGCGCCCCTGGACTGGCAGTGGTCAACATAGACAACGGCTTCGGCGCTGGCTACTTAGCCGCCCTGATAAATCAGATAAACAGGGAGAAAAAGCAGAAATGAAAGTGGCCTACTTTGACTGCTTCTCCGGTATAAGCGGAGATATGATCCTCGGCGCTCTGGTCGATGCCGGATTGGATGTGAGGCAGTTAGAGAGCGAACTTAACAGACTCAACCTATCCGGATACCACATCCGAACGGAGGAGACAAAACGGGGTGGGATAAGGGCAACTCAACTTAAGGTCACCGCCGCCGAAGAGCAGAAAGAGAGAAATCTGAATGACATCTATAAGATAATCGAAAAAAGCAGTCTGAGAACATCCGTTAAGACTAAAAGCAAGCAGATATTCCTTCGACTTGCCCAGACAGAGGCGAAGGTACACGGCAAGGCAGCAGAACAGATCCACTTTCACGAAGTGGGGGCAGTAGATGCCATAGTGGACATCGTGGGAGCGGTGATCGGTTTCGAGAAGCTGGGGATAGAAAAGCTCTATGCCTCGGCAGTGCACTTAGGCACCGGCTTTGTCAACTCCAGCCACGGCCCTCTGCCAGTCCCTTCTCCGGCTACGGCCGAGCTGTTGAAGGGAGTACCTGTTTATTCCACAGGGATTAAACATGAGCTCACCACCCCCACCGGAGCAGCTATTCTCACCACATTGTGTAATGATTTCGGCGAAATGCCCCCGATGCGTGTGGAGAAAATAGGCTACGGTGCCGGCAGCAGAGAACTGCCCCTGCCCAACCTCTTGCGGGTACTCATCGGCAACTGTTCCAGCCAATACGAACAGGATAAAGTAGTAGTCCTGGAGACAAACATAGATGATATGAACCCCCAGTTCTACGAGCATATTATGGAATCCTTATTCCAAAAAGGCGCCAAAGATGTATTTCTCACACCGGTTTATATGAAGAAGAACAGACCGGGAATCCTCCTCAGCATCATTGCTTCTCCTGCAAAAGTCAATGAATTTCTTGAAATTGTGTTTAAAGAAACTACCACCCTGGGGGTGAGGATTTCTGAGGAGAAGATGAGGAGAACACTGAAAAGGGAGGGCAAAATTATCAATACCTCGTACGGAGAAGTTAAGGTTAAATTGAGCTTCATAGATGGGAAGCTGAGGGATATTGCCCCCGAGTATGAGGAGTGTAAAAGGATAGCTGAACAATATCAGCTTCCGATCAGGGAGGTTTACGACCGGGTCAAGAAGGAGGCCATTGAAAAGGCAACAGAGGAAAATGATAGGCACGAAAAGAAATACAGTAGGCAGTAAGGAGTAGGCAGTAAGTGATAAGCAGGGGTTGCCATCGTTTCTTTTCTCTCTTCTTTTCCCCAAAAAAGGAGGATGAAAATTGCCAGAGTTACCCCCTGAGTTAGAGAGGGCTAAGCAGTTTCACGGCCATTTAGGTCCCTATTTAACAGTTGGGTTGAAGATGGGAGAGGCCATAACAAAAAGATTTGGGGATACCCCCTTCTGTTTTAAAATAAAGGCGTTCACCGGGAGCACCCCTCCTGTCTCCTGTATTGTTGATGGACTTCAACTCTCCACCCCGGCCACTGTAGGCAATGGGGGCATAAAGATTATGGAGGCGACAGTGCCTTACGCTGTGGCGTTTAAACAGGGAGAGCAACTGGAGGTGAGGCTGCGGCCAGAGGTGCTGGAGGGTATCCGAAACTGTGAGGATAAAGCTCAGGAGGCATTAGCCTTGCGGCTTTGGAGAATGTCGGAAGAGCAACTCTTCCAGATAAGAACTCTGTAATCCTAAATAGTTATACCATTAGGTGAATCTGGACTCACCCCTGCCGTATTTGAGAATCAGGACCACACCGGCAAGAAAACCTCCGATGTGAGCAAACCAGGCAATCCCACCGGCAGAGCTCCCCAATGCATTGTTCAACTGGATTAGAAACCACAGTCCCAGGAAGAATAAAGCCGGAACTCTGAGCACTCGGATCCAAAAGAACAGAAACGCCAGTGTGTACACTCGGGCGGTAGGGAAACAAACCAGATAAGCTCCCAGAACACCAGCAACTGCTCCACTGGCACCGATCATAGGCAACCGACAGTTCGGTTCAAAAAACACTTGCACTCCAGCGGCAATAATCCCGCACCCTAAGTAAAAGAGGAGAAAGCGGAGATGCCCTAAGACATCCTCAATATTGTCACCGAATATCCACAGATAGAGCATATTCCCAAAAAGGTGCAGAATCCCCCCGTGCACAAACATAGCGGTGAAGGGAGTCAGGTAAAGTGGCACAGCCGCTCCAGGTCTCAGGCTCACAAAATGCGTGACTTCGTAAGGAATAAACCCCATCTGCATAACAAAACGTCGGAATCCCTCCTGCCCTGCCGAAAGCTGATAGAAGAAGACCACCACATTCACCACCACAATCCCGATAGTCACAAAGGGAAAGCTTCGGGTGCGGCAGTCATCTTTAAAAGGCATCATCATAGTCCCAAATGCTCCTCAGTGTGAAGTCGCTTTGTTCCCTTCAAAAACCCAATTCTTGCAATAATATCTGGTCAATAATGATTGATTCGTAAAAAGTCCCCAAAATACTCCCTTCCCCTCCAAGGGAGAGGGCTGGGGCGAGGATGAAATTCCTGATATTTCAACAGTTCCTCTCCTTCCCCCCCTCACAGGGGAGGGGAAAATACGACTTTTTACGAACGAATCAATAATCTGTAATTTACACTACAAAGGGACTGGTTGTCAACCTTTTTATTTCTGAACAGCAAAGAAGATAGGCAGAAGTCCCTGGGCTGACGTTTTTCATTCCTCAAGCAGCAGAGTTCAAGTTCATCTCACTCTTATTCTGCCTGCCGGTGTTTTTTAATACGGCAACTTGGGGAATCTGCTACTTAACCTTACAGAAAACGGAGGCGTTACGATGTCAGGACAAAAGATAAAGCACTTGCTTTTGTTCTCTTTTTTTGTTATATTTCTGTTAAATCCTGGGCCTACAGGGGCGTTCGATCCGGAGGGGAACGGAGAGATTGTCGCTTTAATCCCTCCATCTTACCGGACTCAGGTTATAGCCGCTCTGGACTCTGCTGGTGAGAACTGGAAGCAATTGGCTTCGGTTCTGCGAAAGGTGACGCCGGAGCAGCGGGAGGGGGCTGCTTTCCTTATCGCCAATATGCCCCAGGTAGACCTGATAAGCATCAGCTATGAGCTGCTTTACGAGAACATCGTCTATGCTTACCAGGCCTGGAAACAGATGCCCTGGGGATCTCAAATTCCCAAGCCTATATTTCTCAACTATGTGCTTCCTTACAGAATCAGCTTAGAGCCGGCAGAGAAATGGCGTAGTGATTTCTATCAGCGGCTTTCCCCCCGGGTGGAGAAGATAACCAGCATCGCTGAGGCCGCCTTAGAGGTGAACAGATGGGGGGCAGAGAACTGTACCTATGGCCCTACCTACCGCTTTCAGAGCCCTTATACCACCTTGAAGCGCCATCAAGGAGACTGCCATACCCAAACTATCCTCTATGTGGCGGCAGCGAGGTCTGTAGGTATCCCCGCCAGATACGTCTTCACCCCCTATTATCCCTACCGAATCGGTTACCATGCCTGGGCAGAGGTGTGGGACGGCGTATGGCATTGCACCGGAAGCTGCGAACCAGCTCCGTTGGACAAACCCTGGTTTATCTCCAATGGCACAGCAAATACCTTGGCTAAAGTCTGGGCAGCAAGCTATGCCAGGGTTAATCCTTTAGAATTGGCTGACATAGGCCCATGGCAAACCCACCTCTTGGATGTAACCAGCTTCTACACACCGGTGGGGACAGTGGAGGTAAAGGTGACCCATCTAGGCCGCCCTGTGGCCAATACTCTAGTTCACTTCTCCATCTGGAACTACAACACCTTGTTGCCAGTGGGGTACGCGCCCACCGACCAGCAAGGAAAAGCAAGAATAGAGCTTGGAGACGGGGGCTACTTCGTAACTGCTGGTAACTCCCAGAATAACACCTGGAAATTTGTCTATGTCGCCCCGGATAAAACGACAGAGGTAGATTTAGAGCTCTCCACTGCAAAACAGGAACAGGTCTACGACTTTTCCAACTACAAGTTCGGAAAACGCCCGGAATGAGTGAAGCAGAGGAACTTAGCTTTATTCCCAGAAAAATTCACTTGAGGTGTTTTTGACAATGCGAATGACAACATCTCTTCCCCGAGGGATGGGAGTGTTATTGCTCCTGTCTTTGCTGAGCGGCACTGCGCAGGCTCAGGATAAATCTTTCGATCCTGAACAACAGGCAGAGCTGGTGCAGACTATCCCCGAACAGTACCGGGAGAAGACAGTGACTGCCCTAAAGGAGGCCAGAGAAAACTGGCAAGAGTTAGCAGAAGCTATCCGGGAAAACAAGGCACTTGGATATCTTCAGGCCGCCTGTTTTCTGATTTCCACTATCTCCCCCCTGGATAGACTGTGGATCAAAGAACAGGTGTTGAGTGAACATATCTGGTATGCTTACAAGGCGAAAGAGACGGTGCCCTACAGCGTGCCTGACAGTCTGTTTTTCGATTATGTACTGGCTTATAGGTTCGCCAATGAAGATCTCACCCCCTGGCGGAGACAGTTATATCTCACCTTTTACCCTCTGATAAAGGAAGCCGCCAGCCCCTCAGAGGCTGCCCTGGTAGTGAATAAGTGGGTGGTTGAGAAAGTGAAAAAGATCGCCCCCCAAACTCTCACCTCTAATCCCCTGTACACCCTCCGCTGTCTGGAAGCAGATGAACCGGATATCTCTCTGTTTACAGCGGCAGCTCTGAGGGCTGTGGCTATACCCAGTCGGATTGTCTACACCTATTATCTCGGCCAGCAGAAAGGCGGAAAGGTGTGGGTGGAGATATATGATGGAGAAAGATGGTTGCCCCTCTACCCCGGCGAACCGAGCAGTTTTGGTAACTTCCATAAATTAGAAGAGATCTATCCTTATAATGTAACAAAAGTTTATACAGGGTCTTATTACAAGGCTCTCCCTCCTATGCTCCACGCCGGGCCTTTTATTGCGGGGGAGGACATAACTGAAAATTACACTCCCACGGGCACGCTCAAGGTATGGATCACTGAGCGAGGAAGGCCCAAGCAGGATGCAAAGATAACGGTAAATGTGTTTAACAACGGCGCCTGGTCTCCGGTAACCGGTAGAGAGGGAAGAACAGATGCAGAGGGACTGTTTGAAACCCAGCTGGGAGATGGTCAATACCTGATAATTGCGGGTAAACGGGACTGCAAGATATTCCTGGAAAGGGTAACCATACAGCCTAACCAGGTGACAGAGTGTCGCTTCGACTTCCCGACCTCCCGAAGGTTTGTCCCGGAAGATGAGTTGCATCTGATAAGTTTAGTACCTGATGAATATAAAGGACGGGTTATCTCTGCCTTAAAAACCGCTGGTGACAGCTGGCTGGGGTTGGCAGCGGTACTTAGAAAAGCTCCCCCTGAGCAGAGGGAGGCGGCTGCTTTTCTTATCGCCAATATGTCCCCTGTAGAGTTGGCAACCGTAGATTCTACTGTACTTTTAGAACATATCACCTATGCTTACCGGGCATGGAAACAGATGCCCTGGGGTCCGAAAGTTTCTAAGGATTTGTTTCTCCATTTTGTTTTGCCCTATCGTATTGCCCGTGAGCCTGTCACTGGGTGGCGAAAAACCCTATTTGAGGAGTTGGCCCCCCGAGTGAAAAATCTGGAGAGCATCGGCGAAGCCGCCTTAGAGTTGAACAGGTGGGTAAAAGAGAAGACCTCCTGGAGGACCCGAAGGATGGCCCAGGTGCTTTTGTTTCAACGGGGCCCCGTACAGATTCTTCACAGCGGCTGGGGCAACTGTGAGGAGCAGACCATCCTCTATGTGGCTGCTGCCAGGGCGATGGGCATCCCCGCCCGACAGGTATTCTGCTGGTGGAACACAATGGAAGGATATCACGCCTGGACGGAGGTCTGGGACGGCACCAGTTGGAGATACCTGGGCTCTGGAGAACCGGCCGAAGAGCTCGACCAGGCATGGTTCAGCCAAACAGTCTCTAAGGTGGCAAAGGTATATGCTTACAGCTTTGCCCAGACTCGACTGAAGACAGATATGCTGGGGAAGCAGATAGTTAATCTGCTCGATGTCACCAGCCACTACACCCGTCCAGGTAAGCTGGTAGTGAAAGTGGTCC
>CAZQSC010000136.1:0-6644 GCA_964595705.1 uncultured bacterium
CCTACATCTGTTCTCAGGGCAAAATAGTAGACGTTTTCTCTGAAATTGGCCTTTTTCGAAAGAATCTCACCAATAACCAATCACTAAAAAGAAGAACTTCCGTAACGCGATTTTCTGAGTCAAACCTCCCGCAGGTTTTCGGAAACCTGCGGGAGGTTGATTGCCCTGGTGCAGGCGAAACAACAAGAAGATCCTGAAAGTCACTTAGGTAACCAGATTAAATTAAAAAAGGAAAGCGATCAGATGCACCATCACAGGATTGTTTTACCATTTGCTGCTATTGTCGGGCAGGGAAGGCTGAAGAAGGCCCTTGTTCTCAATGCCATAAATCCGGGCTTAAGAGGCGTTCTCATTAAGGGCGAAAAGGGGACGGCGAAATCGACGGCAGTGCGAGCTTTGGCGGACCTGCTCCCTGAAATCGAGGTGGTCTCCGACTGTCCGTTCAACTGTCATCCCACCGATGCCAACCTGCAGTGCGATACCTGCAGACGGAGGAGGGAAGATGAAGGAGAACTCCCCTGGGAGAAACGCAAAATGCGCGTCGTTGACCTGCCGCTGGGGGCGACGGAAGATAGGGTGGTGGGCACACTGGACATAGAAAAAGCCCTGAAAGAGGGAATCAAAGCCCTTCAGCCGGGGATTTTAGCCGATGCCAACCGGGGCATCCTCTACATCGACGAGATCAATCTCTTAGATGACCATCTGGTGGACGTGCTCTTAGATGCAGCCGCTATGGGGGTGAATATCATTGAACGGGAGGGAATTCAGGTTTCACACCCTTCGCAGTTCATCCTCGTGGGCACTATGAACCCCCAGGAAGGCGAGCTACGCCCCCAATTGCTGGATAGAATTGGCCTGCAAGTGAATGTAGAAGGCATAAAGGATATCCCTGAACGGATGAGGATAGTGAAAGTGGTAGAGGAATTTGAAGCCGACCCATTTGCGTTTACCGAAAGATATCTCTCGGAACAGGAAAAGCTGCAGGAGCAAATCTTAGCGGCACAGGCTCTTCTGCCAAAAGTTACGCTTCCAGGGCATCTCTTAGAATTGATTACCAAAATCTGCGTCGAGCTGGGGGTGGATGGACATCGGGCGGATATTCTGATCGCCAGATGCGCTAAGACCATCGCCGCTTTTTCCCTGCGGAATGAGGCGACCGAAGATGATGTAAAAGAAGCTGCTTCCTTTGTTTTGCCCCATAGGGTGAAAACCCCCGCTTTTGAGGAACCGCCTGACATCGGGCGGAAGCTGGAAGAGATAATGAACCCTCTACGAGAACCAGAGGGGGAGAGAGGGAGAGAGGGAGAAGAGGAGAATCACCCACCACCCAACATTCACCACTCACCACACACCAATCCCGTTGAGGATAAGGGTCGAAGTGAAAAAAGCTTTGATATCGGCCGTTCTGCAAAGCCCGATATTCTCCCCAAAAGGGACAAGAAGCTCAGGATAGGTTCCGGGAAGCGGGCGAAGACCGTCACAGCTCGATCAGGCAAATATGTGGACGTTAGAATGCCCAGGGAGAATGCAAGCGACATAGCGCTCGACGCCACCTTACGGGCCTCCGCTGCAAGAGGATTGCGGATTGCAGATTGCGAATTGCGGATTTCCCCATCCCCCCCAATCCGAAATCCGAAATCCGAAATCCGAAATCAGCGCCTGTCCGTCCAGCCGCAGGATTTGAGGGAGAAGGTGAGAGAGCGTAAGAAATCCGCCGTGATCGCTTTCGTGGTGGATGCTTCAGGTTCCATGGGTGCCCAGAGAAGGATGGAGGTGGCAAAAGGGGCAGTGATGGAGCTGCTTGCCGAATCGTATCAAAAGCGGGACAAGGTGGCGTTTATAGCCTTCAGAGGGCAAGATGCACACCTTTTGCTCCCGCCGACTTCTGGCATAGAGAGAGCAGCACAATGCCTGAGGGAGTTGCCCACGGGTGGGAAAACGCCCCTTCCGGCAGGACTGAATAAAGCTCTGGAGGTCTTGCTTAACGAGCTGAAAAGGGATGAGAATATTATTCCTATTCTGGTGCTGGTATCGGACGGCAAAGGCAATGTTCCAATTAAAGGGGATGTAAGAAAGGAAGTTGAGGCTTTAGCCACCAAGATCAGAGAAAGGCGAATCCATCTGGTGGTTATAGATAGCGGAGGGGGATTCCTGAGACTTGGATACAACAAGCAGATCGCTGAGATCGCCGATGGAGAGTACTGCAACCTCGAGGAACTCAATGCAAGGGAAGTGGCATCGGTTGTGAGAAAGGTTTCGGAGAAAGCAGAGGGGCAAGAAGCATCCAATAAACTGGTGAGTGGTACTGGCTTTTCGGCTTTTTATCAGCAATGAGGAGATAACACGGTGAGAAGGAAGTTATTGGTTACTGGTTGTTGGTTACTGGCGAGTGGTTATTGGTTGCTGGCTATGATTCACCACTCACCAGTAACCGCTCACCAGTCCCTGAGAAGGATCGTCGTCCTTAACAGCGATGCAGCCGAAGTGATCTGCGCTTTAGGGGCAGAGGATAAAGTGGTTGGCATCACAGAATCCATAGCCCAATCGGGGTTTTTCAAGAGGCTTAAGGGCAAGCCGTCTGTGGGCAGATGGAATAACCCTAACTACGAAAAGATAGCAGAGGTTGAGCCAGAAGTGCTCATCGCTTATGGAAGACATCCTGGTCCTGAACTGGAGGAAAAGCTTGAACCCATCGGTATAAAAGTGGTTCGTATGGACTACTACAAGATAGCGTCGCTTTGCTCCGAGGTGAAAACCCTGGGGATTATGCTGGGAAAGGAGAAAGAAGCTGAAGAGTTCGTTAATTTCTACCAGAGATACCTGAAACTGGTGGAGGAGAGGGTGAAGCAATTGGAGTCGGAGGAGAGGGTAAGGGTATATGTGGAAAGCTACAGCGACTTCACCAGCGTTGCCCCGGGCTCAGGCGGACACCAGATGTGCATCACGGCTGGCGGCACCAATATCGCTGCGGAGGAACCTGTTCCCTATCCGAAGATAAGCCCGGAATGGGTGCTGGAAAAAAATCCCCAGGTGATAGTGAAAGCGATCACCTCGTCTGTAGCTCCCTCCGGTTACGGCACAAAGGACAGTACACCGCTTGAAAGGCTGAGGGAGGAGATTATGAGCCGTCCCGGCTGGGCCGAGATAGATGCGGTGAGGAACGGCAGGGTTTATCTGATTTCTGCCGACATCTGGGCCGGACCTCAAGCCATAGTGGGGGTGGCTTACATGGCAAAATGGTTTTATCCTAGACTTTTCAAAGATCTGAATCCAGAGTCTATTCACAGAGAGTATTTAGAACGATTTTTTGGTTTAGAATGCAAGGGGAGGTTCGTATATCCATGAGGCCGGGCCCGGTTGAAATCCAGAGCCTCTACTCCAAGTTCACCTTTCGGAAGATTCTCTTAATCTTTCTTCTGCTTGCTGCTCTTCTCGTACTGTTGGGGGTGGCTGCCTCCCTGGGTGCAGCTTCTGTCGGGATAAAGGGGGCTTTCTCTGCCATCCTGGGCAGGATCTTTCCCCTTCGCCTTGAATATACCCGGCTTGCCCAGGTCGTTGTCTGGCAGATGAGGCTTCCCCGCATCCTGATGGCCCTGCTTGCGGGTGCGGCTCTTGCGGTCTCGGGAGTGGTGATGCAGGGAATCCTGCGCAACCCCCTGGCCAGTCCCTTCACATTGGGGATTGCTTCGGCCGCAGGATTCGGAGCGGCGCTTGCCATAACTCTGGGCGTGGGTCCTATGGGCTGGGGAAAGTACCTGGTGGTGACGAACGCCTTCCTTTTCGCCTTATGCGCCTGCTTTCTCGTATACGGGTTAGCCCGATTCAGGGGAATCACTTCTGAAACGATGATATTGGCCGGCATCGCCACTATGTACCTATTCTCCGCCTCCACCTCTGTATTGCAGTATATCGGCAGAAGAGAAGATGTGCATGCCGTGGTCTTCTGGCTGATGGGGAACTTGAGTGGGGCTACAGTAGGGAGGGCACTTACCATCCTTATTGTGCTGCTGGCCTGTTTACCTCTGTTGATAAAATATGCCTGGGATTTAAACGCTATGGCCGCCGGTGATGAGGTGGCAACGAGTCTTGGGGTAAATGTAAGGCAGGTCAGGATAGCGGGAATGATGCTGGCAACGCTGATCACTTCAAGCGTCATCTGTTTTACCGGGACCATCGGATTTGTGGGTCTGGTCTCTCCCCATATGACTCGAATGATGATCGGAGGGGATCATCGCTTTCTTCTGCCTGCCAGTTGTCTTTTAGGAGCGCTTCTGCTTTTGGGAGCAGATACCGCAGCCAGAACCGTTATGGCGCCAACCGAGATTCCTGTGGGAATTATGACCTCTTTTGTCGGGATTCCGTTTTTCCTTTATCTGTTGATGAAAAAAAGGAAGGAATACTGGAAATGAGAGTGGTGGTCAGAGGTGTTAGCTTCAGCTACGATAGCGTATCTGCCCTTGCAGATGTAAATTTGGAGGTGGAAGAAGCGGAGATACTGAGTATCGTTGGTCCCAATGGCTCGGGGAAAAGCACCTTGCTGAAATGCGTGGACAAAATCTTGAAGCCGAGCCTGGGGATTATCCTGATAGATGACAGGGACACGGGGAAAATGGGGGCAAAGGAACTGGCCAGGCTGATGGGTTATATCCCGCAGAGCAGTTCAAGCACCCTTCCACTCACGGTGTTTGATACGGTCCTTATGGGCAGGCGGCCTCACCTGAGCTGGGGGGTCGGGGACAGGGATATAAAAATGGTATCCCAGGTCTTGAAGTTAATGGGAATGGAAGATTTCGCATTAAGGCCCTTTAACGAACTCAGCGGAGGAGAGAGGCAGAAGGTTCTTATAGCCAGGGCTTTAGCTCAAGAGCCAGAAGTTCTGCTTTTAGATGAGCCGACAGGCAATCTGGATTTAAGGCATCAGCTTGAGGTTTTGGAGATCCTTACCAATCTGGTAAAGCAAAGGAAACTTTCAGCAATAATGGCGATGCATGATTTGAACTTAGCCTGGAGATACTCGGATAAGATGGTCATGTTGAATGACGGTCGGGTGTTTGCCGCAGGAGACCCCAGGTCGGTGCTTACGGAGAAGAACATAAGATCGGTCTACGGCGTAGATGTGGTTGTGACCCAAAACTCAAAGGGACTCCACATCGAACCTGTAAGACCTGTTGCTTCGTGACAATGAGACAGTGGAGAACCGCACTGGTAAGCTCTCGGGCAGAAGAAGGAGTGAGGCAAAATGGCAGAGAAGACCGAGGGTGAAAAACTTGAAATTTTATTGAGCCATTGGGTTGAGCATAACCAGAGGCACAGCAAAGAATTCGAAAAATGGGCAGAGAGAGCTAAGGCCCTTGGAATGACAGAAGCTTACATCGAGATAATGAATGCCGCCCAGCAGATGGAAAAGGTAAACAAGCATCTGCTTAAGGCTCGGAAGAAACTGGGGCCGTGAGCTCTGCTCTGCTGAGAGTGTCTATCGTATGAAAGGATAAAAAATAGTGGCTCACGACTGAATTTTGTATTATATTGAGAACGATAACTTAATTGATTCTTTGTCCCCTGCAAGGACTCTACACCATCCGACAAAAAAGATACGAATAGGCAAGAAGCTGTATAAAAACGGAGGTCAATTATGTGCGTTGCCAGGGTCTACCTGAGGCAAAAACAGGGAGAAGAACTCCTTATGGAGGAGATAGCTCTTATGAGGTGTGAAGAGAGCGGGTTGCTGTTGAGGGATATCTTCGGAGAGGAGAAGTCCATAAGGGCGCAGATCAAAGAGGTCGATTTTGTGGCCTCTAAGATATTGCTGGAGAAGGCGCTGGCCTGAATCTAAGACCAAGGACAGTCCGATGTTCAAGGAAGCACCCGCGAGTCAACCGATACTGAGGGACAGAACTCACCCCACTCATTTCTGGGTCTACACTGCCCTGTTGATTGCCCTGGGTGTGCTTGTGCCGATGATTTTTCACCAGTTCGGGATCGCTGGCAAGGTATTTCTACCGATGCATTTCCCGGTGATCATAGCTGGCCTTCTGTTCGGACCGCTCAGCGGTCTATTAGCAGGGTTGTTCAGTCCGGCCCTGAGCTTTCTGCTCACGGGTATGCCACCCTTTCCCACGGTAGTGGTAATGGTCCCTGAACTTGTAACCTACGGTGCAATAATTGGATGGCTTTACCAGAGAAGGAGGCTAAATATCTGGATCTCGCTTCTGGGGACGATGATTGCCGGGCGGCTCTCCTTGGCCCTGGCCTGGTGGGCAGTAGCCTGTCTTCTGAGCTTGAGTGTCACCCCTCTGGCCTTTGTGGTCGGCGCAATTGCCACCGGAGTGCCGGGAATTATCGGCCAGTTTATCTTTATTCCGCTGTTCATCAAGAGACTCTCTCATCTGAGAAACAGGCCGCAATACAGGGATAGTACTAATACTTTGTTCAATAAATAAGACTATAACAATTGGTCATTGCAAGCGATAGCGAAACAATCTCCATTCTCTAAAAACAAAGAGATTGCTTCGTCGTTTCGCCCGTGACAACAACAGGATGACCGGCAATTTGTTTTTCAAACAGATACTACTTCTTCCACTACAGGAGATAAATTAATGGATGCAGCGAGGATCAAACAGCTACTGGAGGCGGTTAAATCTGGG
>CAZQSC010000137.1:0-6639 GCA_964595705.1 uncultured bacterium
TGAAATACCAAAGAGCCACAGTGTAGATCCTGCCTCAATCTGCCCGGCAGAGTGCAGAGACGGTGAACACTATAAAAGACGATTATTTCACGGGGTGAAGGTGAGGGTGTCCCCCTCCCCCAGGGGAGGGGAAATACGACTTTTTACGAACGGATCAAAGTTGATTGAGATGAAAAGGACAGCCGGACATCCTCAGGATGTACAAGATCTTAAATATCTGACAAAGCTGAAAACAAAAGAGCGAAACCAAAGCTGGACAGAGGTATAACTTACCTCCTGGACACCCAGGAGAGGCTCGACGAGTTGGTGTACCTCACCACTTCAGCTTTGGGAAGCCTTAATTAACCGGAGGACAAGAACTTGCGTGACCAAATCCGAACAGTTATTTTCGACTTAGACGGCACACTGATAGATTCAATTCTGGACATCACCCACTGTGCTAACTTGGCCCTCAGCCAACTGGACATGCCTCCCGTAACTGTAGAGCAAACCAAGAAAGTAATTGGTCCTGGAGACAAAAAGTTCACCCGAATGATGTTGCCCCAGGGAGAAGAAAAGAGGGCCGAGGAGTTCCTGAGACTGTACCGAAGCTTCTATATCGAAAGGTGCACCCAGGCCACCAGACTTTACCCAGGGGTGAAGCAGGTGTTAGACCGTCTGGGAAAATTTAAGTTGGTTCTGACTACCAACAAGCCCCGATATATGGCAGAGAAGATCTTGCGGCACTTCGGGCTCCTGGAGTGCTTCCGCCTCTGCCTGAGTCCAGAGGATGTGTCAAACCCGAAACCAGACCCAGAGATGATCTGCAAGGCCTTAAGCCTTCTTGGCGAAGCTCCCCAGAGGGCAATGGTGGTAGGGGATACTGGCAATGACATACTGGCCGGGAAAAGAGCTGGGACCAAAACTTGCGCTGTGACTTACGGATATTCACCCCGAGAGCTTTTGGAGAAAGAAGAGCCAGACTTCATTATTGACTATTTGACCGATCTAATCGGACTGGTGGATGGTAAACGATAGTAAACAATAGATGTTTCTGATGTCTGGGAGGTGGAGTAGATGATAATCAGACGGAAGAATCCTGAGGTTGACCTGAAACTTAAGTATAGCGAAGTGTTGGAGAATTGTCTGATACTGTCGCTGGCAATTTTTCTGGTCGTTTTCCTCTCCAGCCAGAGGATGGAGGTAAAACCGTATGCGAAGACGGTCCAACAGGAGATTATCAAGGTGGAGGATATCCCGGAGACTCATCAGGTAAGAAAACTGCCTCCGCCACCTCCACGGCCGTCGGTGCCTATTGAGACAGAGCGGGAGGATATATCCGAGGAGGTGACCATAGAGAGCACTGAATTGAACTTAGATGAACCTGTCTTGCCACCGCCTCCCCCGGCTCCACCGCCCACCGAGCCGGTCTTTGAATTCTATCAAGTCTCTAAACCCCCAGTGCCGATAAAAAAGGTGACCCCCGAATACCCGGAGATCGCCCGTAAGGCGGGAATAGAGGGGACGGTCTTCACGAAACTGCTGGTAAACCAGCAGGGCCGGGTAGACAGTGTAGTAGTGCTGAAAGGGCCTGAAGTATTCGTAGATGCCGCCGTTAAAGCCGCAACACAACTGGAGTTCAGCCCTGCATTACAAAACGATAAACCGGTGAGGGTCTGGGTCTCACAGGCATTTGTCTTCCGTCTCAAATAAAACTCTTCGCACGCTGTGCTGATATAGCGAAGCTTCCGACCTGAAGCCGACGAGGCTTTGGGCTGAGTGACTGCTACTTTATCGCAACCCAGAAATGGATTCTCCCTTATGGACTCTTTTGGGCCCAGGGAAGGAGTGAGGAAAATGAACCAACTATGTCCGGATTTCGAAAAACCCCTGTTGGAGCTGGAAGAAAAGATCGCTGAGATGCGTAAGTACGCCGAGACTGAGGGAATTGACCTTTCGGAGGAGTTGGAAAAGTTAGAGCAGAAGACAGAAAAGCTTCGGGAGAAGACATATTCAAAGCTTACCCCTTGGCAGAGGGTACAGTTGGCCCGCCATCCCCAACGGCCTTACACTTTAGACTACATTGGACTGATAACTACAGATTTCGTAGAGTTACACGGTGACCGTAGTTTTGCTGATGACCCGGCCATTGTGGCCGGACTGGCTAGATTGGATGGCGAACCAGTGGCTATAGTAGGGCATCAAAAAGGAAGAACCACAAAGGAGAAACTCCACCGTAACTTTGGTATGCCACATCCTGAGGGATACCGCAAGGCACTTCGTGTTATGAAGTTGGCTGCCAAATTCAAAAGACCAGTAGTCTGTCTTATCGACACCCCTGGCGCCCATCCCGGGCTGGAAGCCGAAGAAAGAGGGCAGGCAGAGGCTATTGCCAGAAACCTCTATGAGATGTCACACCTGCCCACACCCATAATTGTGGTGGTCATCGGCGAAGGTGCCAGCGGCGGTGCCCTGGGTATCGGGGTGGGCGACCGGCTGCTGATGATGGAAAACACCTGGTATTCGGTTATATCTCCTGAAGGATGTGCCGCCATCCTGTGGAGAACCAAAGAGAAAAAAGAGGAGGCCGCCGAGGCCTTGAAGCTGACCGCTCAAGATATAATGGAACTGGGCCTGATCGATGAGATTATCCCCGAACCCTTCGGCGGTGCCCACCGGGACTGGGAAAAAGCAGCAGGGCTACTTAAATCCCACATCCTGAAACACCTCTCCGAGCTCAAACAGATCCCCACCGACCAGCTGATCAAAGAGAGAATAGAGAAATTTAACCGCATGGGAGTGTGGAAGGAGTAGAAGAGCGAAGGCGTTGTTCCGGGACAGTTAGCCAAGCCCCCTAGCCGTTTCTCCCTGCCGGTGTTCAGCCATAACCCAAGAGATACAGGTAGAGCTTCTGATATATTTATAGAAGTTCAGGTTAGAAATTCTGCAGAAGAAATTTCAAATGAGTTTGTCCTTTCCCAAGATTTCTCCAACCCTTGTCAATACAAAGATTCAGTAAACTAGCGCATTTTGAAGCAAATACAAATCTACTTGACCTGCATGGGGCAAAACTTACCCCCTGTAGCTTCTCATTCATAACTCGGCCCAGATAAATCTGCTACTTTATGGCAACCTGATTACGAAGAGTTGTTCCCACTGTTCAACACGATTCTCTGGGAATGTCGGATTGAACTTTCTCCCCGATTCAGAGAATTTTAACAACTCTGAGGGCAGAAGCCCAATTTAGGCTTGACAAAATAGACTCTTTTTCACTATCTTTATATATTTCCCCAAGGGACTATCTCCTCTCGATGATCGAGAACCGAGGATGACCCTATCAGTCTTGCCTTACAGGAGTTAATAACGAGTTCTAATTCTTAAAGGATAACCAGATGGATCGAAAAACAGAAGTGGATGTGAAGCGTCAGAGGGTGAGGGAGTTTCTACAGCGCCATTCCCTGGCTGGCATTCTGCTCACCCGGCAGAGCAGTTTCTCCTGGTACACCGCCGGAGGCGAGAATTTTGTGGCTATCAACTCCGACACAGGGGCAGCGCCCATTCTGGCCACCGGGGAGAAAGATTACATCATCTCCGATAACATCGAAGCGCCCCGTATTCAGGCAGAAGAGGTAACTGGACTTGATTTCGAGCTCCTCCAGTTTGAGTGGTACCAGCCCGAACGCAAGGAACAGATTATAAAAGATCTAACCCGGGGAGAGACAATTGCCACCGACACCGGCCCTCTGGCCGATGAGTTCTCCCGGTTACGATACTCTCTTACCGAAGGTGAAATAGACAGATATCGCTGGTTAGGCAGAAATACTTCCGACTCTATGGCCGAAGTATGCCAGAGCCTAAGGATTGGGGTCAAGGAGTCTCAGATCGCAGGCCAGCTCAGCGAAAGCCTGCTGTCAAAAAAGATAGTACCTGTTGTCCTGCTGGTAGCTGTTGACGAGCGCATCGAAAAGTTCCGCCACCCCCTTCCTACAGAAAGGAGATTGGTGAGATACGCTATGGTTGTCGTCTGCGCTCGCAGGTGGGGCCTGATAGTCTCTATGACCAGACTGGTACACCTCGGGAAACTTCCCGAACCGCTGCGGAAAAAGCACAATGCTGTAGTTCAGGTAGATGCCACCTTTATCTCACATACCCTGCCAGGAAACCCAATTAAGCAGATATTTGAAAAAGCCGTCCACAGCTACAAGCAGGTGGGATTCGGTGACCAGTGGAAGCTTCACCATCAGGGAGGTGCCACCGGCTATGCCACCCGGGACTTTAAGGCAACTCTTAACTCTACCCAGATAGTGCAGGAAAACCAAGCCTACGCCTGGAACCCGTCCATCACAGGCACCAAGTCAGAGGACACCATTATCGCCTTGCCTGACAAGATAGAGATCATCACCGAAATCCAGGACTGGCCGATGATCCAGGCAGCAGGTATTAAACGACCGGATATTCTACAGCTATGAGGAAGATATCCCTCGTTGGACTGATATTTTGCTCTCTTCTTCTGTTCTGCAGCTCTGCCCCCCTGGCAAGACAGAACATTGGTATACTGCCCTTTAAAGACAATACTGGCTACGATGGGGGGTGGGATATCCAAAAGGGAATAGCTACCTGGTTGGGAGAAGCTATTAGCCAGAACCCTTTCTACCAGATAGTACCTACTGATACCCTTACCAGTGCCTTGAAATCCCTGCCCCCAAGGCCCAAAGAAGGAGCAAGGTCTTGTCTGCTTGGATTCCTGTTCCCCAGAAGAAAAAGGGCCGCAGCCCAGCAAAGATCGACAGAAATAAGGGAAATAGTTAAAAAAGCAGGGGTAGATGTCCTTATCACCGGCGAGATAAACAAGTTCAGCCTCTCTCGTTTCCAGGCAGGACTGCCCATGCTGGCAGGATATGAGTCGTATTCCAGCACTGTGGAGCTGCAAGCCAGTCTCCAGAGGGTTATCGACGGAAAGCCACTGGGAACAATCACAGGCAAAGGAGAGGTAACTGACCGAGATCTGGGATTGTCGCTTTTCGGAAGAGCAAGCGATAAGACTCTCGAATTCTATGGGTTAGACACCCTGCGTTTTGGGTCAGAGGAGTTCAAGAAGACAGTGCTGGGCCGAGCCGTAGAGAAAGCAATAGATCAACTTAAGACCAAACTGGAACAGATCGTCGTGCCTCCCCCGCTGCCTAAGGTCTCTCAACCGGCAATATTGCTGGTTGAAGGCAATGAGGTATATGTTAACATAGGGATAGAAGATAACATCCAAGTGGGAGACAAGTTCAGTGTCTACACCCGAGGGAAAGAGCTCCGAGACCCGGTAACTGGTATAGTGTTAGGGCACACAGAGCAGAAGGTGGGAGTTATCCGAATCACACTAATCCAGGCAGCTCATCTTTCCAAAGCAGAGATAATGGAGGGCAAGGAGCGGATTAAACCCGGCAATCTCATCAGAATAGAGTGATAAACGGCAGGGTTATAGGAAGAGGAGAAGAGGAGATGCAGAAGAATAAGTTCCCATTTGGTGTTGTTCTGTTATTGCTTATTCTCCTGGCCGGTGAGGCATACGCAAGGCTGCCCCAGTGGAACCTCGCCGAGTTATGCCAGAAGGCCGAATGGATAACTACCGCTGAAGTGGAGGCAATCAGTCAGGCTGGGGACTGCACCTTCATAATCTTCCGGCCGGTAGAGCTGTTTAAGGGAGGTTTAATCGGACCAGAGGTAAAGGTTAGAGTAGTCCCCAAACCTGTAGGAAACTCTCCTGTTTTTGCGGACGGAAACCTCGCTTTGCTTTTCCTGAATTCCAGTGAATCTGAAGGTACATTTGAGCTCTGCGACCCGCTGCAGGGAGTATATCTCTTCGACGCAGGTCAGGCAGTGAGGTCAGCCTCCGGGCAGACAGCGCCTTGGGCCACCCTCACTGCTGAAGTCAGAAGGATAACCGGCGTAGCAAAACCTACCGGCATCGAACTGTCAGTCTGGGGAAAGATTAAAGAACTCTTCAGGTGAAGGGGTTCAAGCTCTGGAAAGTCGAAAAGGCGGCACAATAGGGAGAAAGATGTCCAGGAATATCGAAATAAAAATCGGCGACATAGAGGTTAAGGCTCAGTTAAACGACTCCCCCACGGCAGGACTTATCTGGGATGCACTTCCCATCGAAAGCGGGTTTAACACCTGGGGAGACGAGGTATATTTTTCTATTCCGGTACAGGCCGAGCTGGAATGTGGAAGGGAGGTGGTTGAGCGGGGGGATTTAGGATACTGGCCCCCGGGAAAAGCATTTTGTATCTTTTACGGAAAGACCCCGGCCAGCCAAGGGGAGGAGATTCGTCCTGCCAGCCCGGTGGATATCGTAGGAAAGGTCATTGGAGACCCCACCGTTTTCAAAGAGGCAGTGCGCTCCAGTAGACGTATTCGTCTGGAGAGGGATTAGGCGTTTTGATAAGACAAAATCTATGTCAAACCGTTGAAGACGTTCAATGCAGAATGAAAGGCAGGATATTGCCTTAACAGAGCTGTAAGCAAAGGTGGCTTTGACTTTTGCGCCCTCTCCCCTTTACCCTGTTAGATAAGATCCTCTATCTAACAGGGTGAATTCCCTCCCCCAGGGGAGGGGATAATGCGACTTTTTACGAACGGATCATTCTTGCAATGCGAAGTGAAGTCTCG
>CAZQSC010000138.1:0-6603 GCA_964595705.1 uncultured bacterium
AAAAAGAATGTGATCATCGAATTCCTCCGACCACCTGACCACATAAAGTTTGTTCCGAAGCATATCTGCCGCGCCGTGCAGGAGCTGAAGATCGATGGGGACCTGAAAGACTGGGCCGGTCTGGAGCCGTTGAGCCTGGACCAGGCATCGCAGGTGTTCTTCTATGGAAAAGGCTCCCCCTGGAAGGGGCCTGAGGATTTGAGCGCTAAGATATTCACCGCCTGGGATAAAAACAACTTCTACCTGGCGGCCATAGTGAAGGACGACATGGCTGGCTCTAGGTATCAGAGTGAACTGATGTTCAAGGAAGACTGTATTCAGGTGGCTTTTGACCCCTTAGATGAAAACCGCCAGATGTTGGCCGGCTCGAATGTCATTGAGTTCGGTTTTGCTCTTGCCGAGGAAGGCCCAGCAGTGTTTTGCTATCGCTCGCCGGCTGGGAGTGGAATTGTAAAAGACGCAACTGTCAGTATCCGGTACAACCAGCAAAACCACTGTTGGTATTACGAGGTGGCTCTTCCCTGGGGCATATTGGCTCCGTTAGACCCTGAACATCTCCCATCTTGCGGATTCAATGTTATCGTCAACGATAACGATGGCCAGGGCCGGAAAGGTTGGATACAGTGGACGCCCGGACTGGGGGAGAGCAAGGATGCCTCCTGGTATGGGGATTTGATTTTCGAAGAGTGAACTTAGATGATCCTCCCGCAGGGTTCAAAACCTGCGGGAGGATACTACTCGGAGTGGAAAATGAAGGACAGAGAACGTTTCTTGAATACTCTGAATTTCAAACCTGTCGATCGATTGCCTATGATAGAATGGGCTGGGTGGTGGGATAAGACCATCGGCAGATGGAAGAAGGAAGGATTACCGAGCAAGCTCGAAGATGCAGCAGAGATCAGGGAATACCTCGGTCTGGACAGGATTAGGCAATGGTGGATCGGAACCAAAAAACCGACATTCCCGAAAGTCGAACATGGAAAGGGTGTCGTGTCAGATATGGAGAGCTATATCCGGATCAAAGAACATCTGTATCCGGAGGAGGTTTTCACCAGAGAGACGGTGGCGAAATGGGCTGTAGAACAAAAGCGAAGGGATATGGTCGTTTGGATTACCTTGGACGGATTCTTTTGGTTTCCTCGAACACTCTTTGGCATAGAGGAACATCTCTATGCATTTTACGATAAACCAGAGGTTATGCACGCTATGAACCAGGATCTGCTCCAATACAATCTCCGGGCCCTTGACCAGTTCTGCCAAGTATGCAGACCTGATTTCATGACCTTTGCCGAAGATATGTCCTACAGCCACGGCCCTATGATTTCAAAGTCCCTTTTTGACGAGTTTATGGCACCTTACTACAAGCAGATTGTTCCAAGACTGAAAGAATATGGTATTATCCCATTGGTGGATTCGGATGGCAATATAGAAAGCATGGTTTCGTGGTTCACAGATGTGGGTATTGAAGGATTTCTTCCCTTAGAGCGGCAATCCGGGGTAGATATTCTCCGACTGCGCAGGGAGAATCCCCGTCTTAAAATGATCGGTGGATACGACAAGATGGTTATGAGTAAAGGAGAAGAGGAGATGAGGGCGGAATTTGAGAGGATACTCCCCGTAATGAGACAGGGAAGCTATATCCCCTCGGTGGATCATCAGACGCCTCCGGAAGTGTCCCTGGAAAATTATAGGATCTACCTTAAGCTGTTGAATGAATATTGCCATGAGGCAGCGCAGTAGATATTCTCGGAGGAGTCTCTCGACCTTTGGGATAACTCACCATAGAGACCTGTCTGCCTGTGGCACGAGCAGACACGGAGGTCACAGAAGTGCGAGGGATGAGAAATGATTAATAACCAGTCCACCAGTCACCACCCAAATTTCAAGGAAAGGAAAGAATTGATGAAAAACAAAGGCACGATCTGCATGCTGATAACCCCGAAGATCATCCAGGATTTCAACAACCCCGCTGAGGATGTAACCAGATTCTTCGATTATCACCGAGAGTTGTTCAACGGTGCAGAGGAGATTATTGTTGTGTTCGGCGTAGGCAACAGCGACCAGATGCTTGAATACCGCGGAAAGAACTTCTGGGACGATAACGTCAACTGGGCACGCTACATCTGGGATGATTCCGTTCATCCTTACCAGAGATATGTCTTCTCAGAACAAGCGCTGAACTATCACCAGATATCCCATATCGTCTCCGCATTTAAGGAGTACGATGGCAAGAAGGGATTTCGGGTAAAGGTCTACGACTTTTTCGATCAGGCAAAGGAATTTACCGAGACCGATTTCAAGACTCAGAGGCATCCTGAATGCTACATCGAATACGTCGAAAACCAGGAAGGTCCTAAGCTATCGGGCATCGACATACGGTCCCGCCTGAAGGCCGATGACTATGTCTATGCCGCCTATCCAGAGGGCATTCCCGAGGGCACTCTGACGGCGGATTTCATCATCGATCAGATAGACCGATACCTTCACGATCTGGGATTCGACGGTGTGCTCCTGTTGAACCAGGTGGGCACAAGAGGCCGCTGGTTTCTGGAAAAATCCCCGGGCTATTCCCCGGAAGAAGCCGAGGCCATCCTCCGCTTTTTCCGAAACCTGAAGGGCGAACTTGGGAATAAAGGTCTGATGTGGATGGACACCTACCATACCGTTGATGAAGAACACGATTACTGGTCAGTGCCTGAGGAGGCATATGATTATATGGATTACATCGGCGTGTCCCAGTTCTGCGTCATGGTGGATTCCCGCACCGCTCTGAGAAACATCCGGAGCAAGATCAAGCTGGAGCATCCGAGAATACTGGCCTGCGTGGATTATGTGGATTGCTGGTATGGGTACAAGAGCTATGCTGCTTACAGTAGATTGAGCAGACGCTGCTTGAAGCTGGAGGAGTATCTCGTCCGATATGCAGGGAAGGTTGATGGGATCTGGTTTATGGGACACGATGAAATGGGGCGATACATCCCGGGCTATTTGCTCACTAGGCTGAACAGAAAATGGGAGCGTGCTCTGGCAAAATCATAGAAGTTTTTCTTCCGCCCGTTGAGCTGCAACTGCAGATGAAAAGGACTTGAGTTGCTTTGCGAGTGGTTAGGTATAGACGTTATAAAAACCTAAAAGGGTGATAGGGAAAGTTAAAGGAGGCAAAGATGGACTTAGGCTTAAAAGGCAAAAATGCGCTTATAACCGGTGGAGAGAGGGGGATTGGAAGAGATATCTGTCTTTCTTTGGCGAAGGAAGGAGTAAATGTTGCATATTGTGACATCAAACTTAGGAAAGGGAAAGACTCAACTCAGGAAGAGATAAAGAAACTGGGGGTGAAAGTTCTTGCGATGGAGGTTGATGTCTCAAAAGAGGAAGAAGTGGTGATGATGGTTCAAAATACGATTGATAGATTGGGCTGTATAGATATCTTCGTGAGCAATGCGGGGATTATCGAGTGGGAACCGATCACCAAAATTACTCTGGAATGTTGGAATAAGATCATAGCGGTCAATTTAACCGGGGCAATGCTGTGTACCCGGGAGGTAGCCAAGCATATGGTGAAAAGAAGAAAAGGGGTGATGCTGTTTACCTCTTCCACCATTCAATATAATCCAGCTTATAAAGAAGCCGCCTACAGGGTCAGCAAAACCGGTGTCCAGGTGTTTGCCGAAACCGCAGCCATAGAACTTGCCCCTTATGGAATAAGGGTGAATACGGTATCTCCAGGATTGATCAATTCACCCAACTGGGCTAAAGGTACTCTGTCAAAGGTGATTTCAGACCCAAAGATGGGCAAAGAATTTATGAGCAATATTCCCCTTGGTCGAGTGGGACTGCCTAATGATGTGGGTTCTGTCTATGCATTTTTAGCTTCTGATCTGGCGTCTTTCGCCACAGGGACGAACATCGTTTTTGACGGAGGATTCACTTTAAGGCCATTGGTGTTAGTGACCAAAGAAGAAATAGAAAGTATGAATTTATAACGGCAATTTTTCACCTCTTTATTAAAGGATACAACTTATGGTAAAACTTGCTGCTTTCCCAAAATGTTATGTTGAGGATATTTGTAGTGGCAAAATGTCTCTCTTTGATTGGATAGAGATGGCAACGGAACTTAAGCCGGATGGCCTGGAACTCTATTGCCGAACGCGGATTTCAAATGCCTATGATATGTTACTCTCCGGATTTCACCATAAATGATAAAAAGATGTGGCAGAAGGAAGTGGAAAAACAAAAGGAGATTATTCGAGTAACAGCAGAATTAGAAGGCGAATTTTGTCGAGTGCCATCCGGACAGAAACGGCCTGGCGTCCCTGAGGATGAAGGTGTTAGATTAGTGGTTGAGGTGCTTCAATCATGCCTTCCGGTGGCGGAAGAGTGCAATATAGCTTTAGTTATGGAAAACCATTACAAGGACACCATCGCCCTTCTGGCAAAAGAGACCGCTGAGAAGCTGCTTTCTGCTTAGACCCGGGCTTGGAGATAATTTTATGGGAAATGATGATTGGGCTTTGAAAGATTCTTTATTCTCTAAAGCCGTATGAGGATCTCTGTATCTGAATAGGTATCAGGCACCACGGGAAGGGGAATATCTCCTGGCACACCTACTTCTTCCCATGCTGTTAGCTCCTCATGCCTTCCGGCTGAATGAAGAGGGATAGAAATCGCCTCTGCTCTTTTATAGATCAGAGGGGCATCTTAAAATTTTCTTGGTAGCTTTTTTCACTTTACTATATTATTTTGATCATCAATGGGTCTTGCTTGGGTAGGTGGCTTCTTAGCTTGCCCAGGGCCGTCTTGTGTTTTGATCGACACTTTGACCCCTATAACAACCTCCAAATTTCCGTATCTTAAAAGATAACAAAGTACTTGCTTGCCAGGGAGTATATTTTTATGTACGATTTTTACCCGGTTTGTCTAGACTTACGTGGCAGGAAATGTCTTGTAGTCGGGGGCGGCAAGGTAGCAGAACGTAAGGTGAAATCGCTTCTTCAATGCGGTGCGAGTGTATGGGTGGTAAGCCCTTCCCTCACGAATGGATTAGCTGAACTGGCTGAAAAAAAACAAATTCATTATTCGCATCGCCACTATTCTTCCGAAGACTTAAGAGCTTGTTTTCTGGTAATCAGCGCTGCAGGCGATCTAAATATTAACAGAAAAGTTGCAGATGACTGCCTTGCGCATAACATCCCGGTCAATGTAGTAGATGAACCAGATAGATGCAGTTTTATCGTTCCATCTGTTATGCGCAGAGGTGACCTGTGCATTGCAGTTTCAACGGGTGGGAAAAGCCCTTTATTGGCGAAAAAAATCAGAGAGGGACTAGAAGAGTTATTTGGGCCTGAATATGCCGAATATCTTGAGTTGATGGGAGCGCTTCGAAAGAAGATAATTCAAGAGGTGCCTGATAAGCAATCTCGTCAAAAAATACTTGAGTCTCTTCTCAACTCTGATATACTTGAATTGATTAAAAAGGGCGAAAGAAAACTGGTAAAGGAGAAAGTGGCACAATGTTTATCGTTGCGGTCGGTCTGAATCATAAGAGAGCACCTGTGGAGATCCGAGAGAAATTAGCTTTCGCTATCTCTCATATCCCTCGCTTATTGGAGATGCTGAAGGCCACCCGGAAGATAGACGGGTGTGTTATTCTCTCGACGTGCAATCGCACTGAAATATATGCAACGTCCAAGGATGTAGATTCAGCCTTGTCTGAAATCTGTAAGCTTTTAGCCACGACAAGCGGTATGGAAATTGAAGAATTGCAAAACTATCTTTACAAGTTCACTTGTCGGCAGGCAGTAGCGCATTTATTCAGAGTTGCCGCCGGGTTAGACTCCATGGTTTTGGGTGAAAATGAAATTTTGGGGCAAGTCAAAGAAGCGTACCAAATTGCTCTTAAAAATTCAGCCAGTAACTCTGTTATAAATCTCCTTTTCCAAAAAGCTCTCTCCGTGGGCAAGCAAGTGCGCACAGAAACGCGAATAAGTTGTGGGGCTGTCTCTGTTGGCTATGCTGCGGTTGGGCTAGCTAAACAGATATTTGGTGATATTAAAAGGTGCTCTGTATTGATTATCGGAGCCGGTGAAATCGGTGAATTGGTTGCCAGAAATTTGGCTGATAACAGCGCATCAGAAGTAATAGTTTGCAATCGTTCTTATGCAAGAGCAGTTGAATTAGCGTCAAAATTTGATGGACGCCCAATACCTTTTGATGAACTCTTTGAACACATATCCCTTGCAGATATCGTTGTGACTTGCACCGCCGCACCACATTATATCATAACAAAAGAGCACCTGGCATCTATCATAAAAATACGCGGTGGCAAGCAGATATTTTTGATCGACCTAGCTGTTCCTAGAAATATTGAACCTGAATCGAATCAACTGGAAAATGTGCACTTGTACAACATTGATGATTTGCAAAAAACAGTTGAGGAAAGCTTGGAGGAACGAAAGGTAGAAGCCGCTAAGGCAGAAAAATTCATTGAAGGGGCCGTTGACAACTTTCTAAAATGGCTGAATAGCAGCTTTGCTGTTCCTATTATCAGAGCACTTCGGGAAAAGGGAGCGAGGATTAAAGATGCAGAATTAGAACGAACTGTTA
>CAZQSC010000139.1:0-6573 GCA_964595705.1 uncultured bacterium
TCAGGAACCTGTTTCACACCCCTCGCTTCTGAAGTTGGACACATCCAACCATCCCAGGCTTCATAGACCGGCTCACATTGAGACAGGAGTTTGGGATCTGCAGGCATATCTTTGATTATCTCGCCCTTGTATCTGTAAGCGGTGCAGATATTGACTGTAGGAAAAGAATCGAGCACATCAAGCCGGGTTACAGCCAAGCTGGTCAAACCATTAACTCTGCTGGCAAGCCTGACAGCCACTGCATCAAACCAGCCACATCGACGGGATCGGCCAGTGGTTGCCCCGTATTCCTGGCCAAGTTCTCTTATTCTCTCCCCAGTGGCATCCTTAAGTTCTGTGGGAAAAGGGCCGTTTCCCACCCTGCTGGTATAGGCCTTGGTCACCCCAATCACTTCGTCAATCTGAGTAGGCCCGATGCCAGAGCCGGTGCAAGCACCGCCAGCCACAGTGTTTGAGGAGGTCACAAAGGGATATGTCCCCTGATCCATATCCAGCAGGGTGCCCTGTGCTCCTTCAAAAAGCACCGACCGGCCCTGTTTGATCGCCTGGTGGAGAAACACTGAGGTGTCGGTTATGAAAGAGCGAAGCCTTTCTGCAAATTCCCGATATTCCCTGAATACCTTTTCGCCATCTATTGTCTCCCACCCGTATATTTTGGCAAGTATCTCGTTCTTCTCCTGGATATTCTGAATCAGCTTCTCTCGAAAAAGCTCTTCATCCAGCAGGTCTGCTGCTCGAATCCCCACCCGGGCTGCTTTATCCGTATAACAAGGGCCAATACCCCTTCCGGTGGTGCCGATCTTCCTCTCCGCTTTGCTCTCTTCTTTAGCCCGATCCAATAGCTTATGGTAAGGCATCACTAAGTGAGCATTCTGACTTATGAGAAGTCTGCCCTCCACAGTGATGCCCTTTCTTCTCAGATTTTCCTTCTCTTCCAGCAGAACCGCAGGGTCTAACACCACTCCGTTTCCAATAACGCATATTTTGTCAGGGTGGATAATACCGGTGGGAATCAGGTGAAAGATAAACTTCTCCTGGCCGATAACCACGGTATGTCCAGCATTGGCACCTCCCTGGAAGCGTACCACAATATCAACCTGTTCGGTCAGATAGTCCACAATCTTAGCCTTGCCTTCGTCTCCCCATTGGGAACCTACCACTACTTTAACCGCCATAGGTCTGCTCCTCACTTAGAATAAGAAACTAAGTCTCAGCAAATTTTATGTTTTTTGTCTAACCGCATAGGGTCCAAAGAAGGTGCAATTTCCGCTAAGTTTTTTCAACCTCTTATCTCCAAGACTTTGCGTTCTCTGCGTCTCCTTCGCGGTCTTTGCGGTTGGATTACAACCTCCGTGATGTCGCTTTTCTTAAGCTCAGAGAGGAAAGTAAATCACCTGTTCACTGTTTGTTAAACGGATCGAGGGCACACAGCGCTTCAGGATACTGTTATTTGCTCAGGGATCGGCCGTGCTGGCCCTCTCTACCAACAGGAAGCTTATTTATCAGACCAGCAAGCAGTCCCAAGGCTAGGAAAGCTCCAGGGGGCATAAGCATCATAAGTGCTGGTTTGAATCCTTCGCCCAGCGCTTTGACCCCGAATATGGTTCCGTTGCCCAAAATCTCTCTCACGCTGCCCAGTATAGTTAGCGACAGAGTGAAGCCCAATCCCATCCCCAACCCGTCCAGCACAGAATTGAGAACTGGGTTCTTAGAGGCAAAGGCCTCTGCCCTTCCCAGGATAATGCAGTTAACCACAATTAAAGGGATGAAAATTCCCAAAACCTTATGGAGTTCAGGGAAGTAACCTGCCATAATCCTGTCAACTGCAGTTACAAAAGTGGCGATGACCACGATAAATATGGGAATCCTCACCTGATGGGGGATGAGTCTACGCAGAAGGGAGATGATCAGGTTAGAACTCACTAACACTGCGGTGGTGGCCAACCCCATAGCTACTCCGTTTATGGCAGCGGTAGTCACCGCCAGAGTGGGGCACATCCCCAAGACCAACCTGAACACAGGATTCTGGGAGATGAATCCTTTGTTAAAATCTTTCCATAAGCTCATTTTTTTCCTATTCCAGTAATTCCTCTCTGTGTCTCTGGAAGAAGTCCAGCCCCTTACTTACTGCTTCAGTTACTGCACGGGAGGAGATGGTGGCGCCGGTTATGGCGTCGATGTCACCGCCGTCTTTTCTCACCGCCAGCCTGCCTGCTACCAGGCGCGAGTTATCCAGAGATTTACCCTTGAATTGTCCTGTAAACCAAGGCTTGGTGATATTTGCCCCCAGCCCTGGTGTCTCTAAATGTTCTAAGATCCACACGCCGCTTATTTTGCCCGCTCGGTCAATCCCCATAATGAGCTTGATCCCTCCGCTGAACCCCTCAGCGGAAAGGCCGAAGGCCACCCCCGACACCTCCGCCTCCCAGGTGCCGATGTAACAGGTGAGTCCTTCTATCTGTTTTGTAGTAGTGCTGGGGTCGTTGTCGAAGGGGGGCAAAACCGCCCTGATAGCCTTTAATTCGGCCTCTTTCTCCTGTTGGGCAATAGGCCCTTTGGTCAGATTATCCACCCAGGCCAGAAGGGCCCCTGCCAGCACACAGGTGAGGATCAAGGCAGTGATAAGCTTCACAGGACTGTATCTTTTCATAAACAACGATATTAATTAAGTAATTGATTTATAGTGACAAAGTTGGAGTCCAAATGCCAAAAACATCTTATGGGCTATGTCTCTTTTTGGCATTTGGACTTTGAGCCCGATTTGACATTCGATATTTCTGATAAACACTTTGTTAGGTAATCTAACAAAGTTAAATGAAAGCCCGGGATGATGAAGATGGGGACTAATTCACTTATTGCTTGGCTCCAAACCTCGTAGGTCGGGTCCATCTATCTATCAGGGGGGTGAAGGCATTCATCAACAAGATGGAGTAACAAACCCCCTCCGGGTAACCTCCCTGTAGCCTGATTAGAACAGTAATAGCTCCACATCCGGTGCCGAAGATTAACTTTCCTCGCTGGGTAACCGGGGTGGTCACCATATCCGTAGCCATAAAGAATGCCCCTAAGATCAACCCACCTGAAAAGATATGAAACAGTGGATCGCCGCTGAATAGACCATCAACACCTCCCAGGGTCCAACTGAGCACAAATACTGTCCCCACGAATGAGAAAGGGATTCTCCAACCAATATAACCCTTGTAGAGGAGAAAACAGGCGCCGGCTAACAGCAAAACCACAGAAGTCTCCCCCAAACATCCACCGCATCTTCCCCAAAACAGGTGCCAGTGAGTAGCGGCAGAGTGAAGCTGCATAAGCACCTGTTTTGCCCGGGCCAATTGGGCAGGTGTGGCAGTGGGGTCAGCCAAAACCCGATGGCTCTCTTTCAGCAAATTCAAGGGGGTGGCTCTGGTCACAGCATCTATGGCTGATTTGGTGCCGCCCAAGGGGGCTAACCAGTCGGTGGTCATATGCACAGGCCAGGAAGCCATCAGGAAGGCCCTTCCCACCAAGGCTGGATTTAAGGGATTCTGTCCTAAACCGCCAAAGACCTGCTTGCCAATAAAAATGGCAAAGACAGAACCTACTGCTGGTATCCACAGGGGAACACCAGGAGGCAGAACAAAAGCCAAGAGAACACCAGTGACCGCAGCGCTGCCGTCGGTCACAGTGATCGGTCGGCCGAAGAGTTTTTGTACAGCCGCCTCAGTGCCCAGCGCTGAAGCCAGAGCTATCAAGATCACCCACAAGACCCGGGGACCAAAGAAATAGACTGCTCCCGCCGTCGCTGGAACCAGAGAAGCCAAAACCGAATACATAATCCTGGGAACGGAGGTGTCAGCCCGAATGTGGGGAGGCGCTGAGACGGTGAATTTTACCTCTGAGGAGGTCTTCTCCAAGAATCACACTCCTTTCTGTCTTCCGGCGAGGCGGATCTCTTGTTTGCCATATTTTATTAAATGAATGAGATTTATTTTAGAAGAACATACATAAGCACAACAGCCGCACTCTATGCAGTCCAAAATTCCGTACTCTTGAGCCTCGCTGAACCGTCGGTGCTCTGTCAGCTTACCTATCATATTGGGCATAAGACCCATAGGGCAGACCTCCACACACTTTCCACAAGAGATACAGGGTTGGGAACGAAGCGCCGGGGGATTCTCTTCGGTCAGCACCAGAATGCCAGAGGTGCCTTTGATTACCGGGATTTCATCAGTGTACTGTGCCACTCCCATCATAGGTCCGCCCACAATTAATTTTCTAACACCTGGCTGGTATCCCCCGCACTGCTCGATAAGCTCCCGCACCGGAGTACCTATTCTCACCCATATATTCCGTGGTTCTTTCACCCCTGGGCCAGTCACCGTGACCACCCTCTCGATTAAAGGTTTGTTCAGGCTGACGGCTTCATTTACGGCAAAGGCTGTGGCAACATTCTGAACGACACAGCCCACATCCATAGGAAGCCCGCCGGAAGGGACTTCCCTTTGAGTGATAGCGTAGATCAGCTGTTTCTCAGCCCCCTGGGGGTATTTCACCTTCAGGGGGACGATACTGATCTGCCCGTTGCCCTCTGTTGCTTGTTTCAATCGGGCAATCGCGTCGGGTTTATTGACTTCGACAGCGATGTATGCCTTTTGGCATCCAAGGATTTTGAGGATTATTTTCAGCCCAGTGACGATCTTTTCAGAGAATTCCAGCATCAGACGATGATCGCAGGTAAGGTAGGGCTCGCATTCGGCGCCGTTGAGGATTACCGTGTCAATCTGTTTTCCTTCAGGGGGAGAGAGTTTCACATGGGTGGGAAAAGCTGCTCCCCCCATTCCGGCTACTCCCGCTTTTAATATTGCCTCCCGCATCTGGGCAGGATTCAGAGAGTCGATGTCTACCGGTTCACCTACACTTTCCTCCCAAACATCTGTTCCGTCCGATTCGATCACCACCGTCTCTGCCTGCCGGAACAGCGGATGAGGGAAAAACCCTACATCCATCACCTTTCCAGAAACAGAGGCGTGAACCGGCAAGGAGATAAATCCCGAGGCCTCCCCTATCACCTGACCGGTCTTAACTGTATCACCTTTTTTAACCAGAGCCTTGGCTGGAGCCCCGGTATGCTGCTGGAGAGGAATAAACACCCTTTTGGGAAGAGGCATTCGCCATATCGCCTTCTCTGCCGTCAGCTGTTTAAAATCCGAGGGGTGTACTCCCCCCTTGAAACTTTTCTTTTTGACCACTTAAGGACTCCGTTTTATCCGAACCGTTTCTCCGAGCCGGCAAGAGAGAATCTCCGCTGCACTATCACAGTTGGCCGAGACCTCCAGAAAGCCAGAACTTCCAATCACCACCAACAGCTCCCCCTGGGGAACATCAGAATATGTACGGCATATCCGATTCAGAACTCTATCCTTTATAGTAAGTTGGAATTTCTCCCTGTCTCTGCCCATGAAGCCTTTCAGAGTCTCCTCAGAGATGGTGGTCACCAGGTTGCCGAAACGATCGATGTGGATAACCTCGCCTTCAAGGATATCCCCCTTTATCTCCGGTCCAGTGAAGGGAAAACGCACATAGCGATTTATCGGCTCCCCAAGTCGATAAGGAGGAGTTCCCTTAGAGAGGTAGGCCGCAGCGGGAGCAAATATGTCCCGTCCGTGGAAGGTATCACTTACCTCTGGCAAAAGGAACTGGGGATTAGAGATCCTGAACACCCGGAATTCCTGTTCTCTTTCATAGACGAGGCTGAACACCCCGTTGTCCGGCCCGACAAACAGATACTTCTCTGTCTCCACTATTATCGGGTTTCTCTTGCCGCCCACCCCGGGATCAACCACCACTAAATGGACTGTGCCGGAAGGAAACCATCGATAGGCGCTCAGGAGAACAAAGGCCGCTGCCCTGACCTGCTGAGGTGCAATTTTATGAGTTATATCTACTAAGCGCACAGAAGGATTGATACCTAAGATAACGCCCTTCATTATACCTACATAGCTGTCCTTAGTTCCAAAATCGGTGGTGAGGGTGATCACTGCCATCTCTAAGTTCAGCCTCCGAAAGATTAGTCGAAAAGCCTGCCTGTCAACCGTGGTGACACAGCACCCGTGGGAGAGACTTCATTTCTCACCTCTGTTTGCCGAACATAGCTTTTATAAATTCCTCTGCTTCCTTCATATCCTTTTCTATATCCTCGCAAGTTACTCCTGATTCTATCAGTTCTGGATACCGCTCAGTAAAGTAATAACCTGAGACCGTGCTCACATAGCCTTCTAAAAGATTCTAAGTCTCGCTCACATTTAACCGCATCATCTAATGAGGGTATGGAACGTATGTATCTTCTTTAGCTTCCATTCTCATTGAAGGAGAGCTGTCTTAAGATACTTTTCTAACCATTATGGAAGGAAATAACCAGCTGCCTCCACATCACCTTCACCCAGCATTAGCTTCATGCGATGCCGATCTTTTTTGGGCAACTTTAACCCAAGCAAAATGGTTCTGACTATCTCATAACGGCGAACTTGCCGAAGGCGAAATCTGAGGCTTCTGCTTCTTTTCCAAACGCAGAAATTTTGTAAATGTAAA
>CAZQSC010000140.1:0-4059 GCA_964595705.1 uncultured bacterium
TTCGACGGCTGCTATCTCTATTTCGGCGGTATGATATTGAGTTTCAGCGGTCCGGTTCCTGCGGAGGATGTCATCTTCCGAATCGTTGGTAATCTGGAAAAGCCCGAAGGGAAAAACAGTGGCCTGAAATATGCCTATGTTGATTCCAACCTGACCAATGGGGTTACTTATTATTACGATGTGACCGCCTACGATTTCCAGATCACTTCACCCCATAGTCTGGAAAACGGAATAGAAGGTATTGCTGTCACTCCTATGAGTCTGGCCACCGGAGTGCTCGAGGCTGCCGTTTTTGATGTCAAACACATCTCAGGACATAGCAATGGAAAGGTCATTCCGGTGGTGGCGAACCCCGATGCAGTTACCGGGCATACATATCAGGTTACCTTCACAGACAGTACCTGGAATCTGGTGGATAAAAACACCGGGGCGGTGGTGCTGGCTGACCAGACCAACCAGAGCGGTGATGAGGAATACCTGGTGGTAGACGGCCTCTGCGTGAAGGTATTCAGTCCCCCAGTTGGAGTCAACGAGATCACCTATACCCCCTCCGATAACATGTGGTTCAGGGGGATAAACTGGGGTGGTTCGTACCTGGATGGCGGCATGGATCTGGGCTGTAATTTCTTTGGCAGCAGTATCAACACTGGGTACATCAAAGTTGAATTGAGATTCAGCACCGATCCGTCCAAACAGCAGGATGCTTATGTCTACCTACGTCGCGGCACTCCAAGTTATGGCTTCGTCGGTATGGGTAAAGTGCCCTTCACTGCCTGGGATGTGGAGAACAACCGACAGATTAACGTCGCCTTTGTGGAAAACAACGGCAGCAGTACCCAGGATATGGTGTGGAATCCGCCTAATGTGAGTCTTGGAGAACGAGAATATCTGTTCATTTTGAACAGTGACTACGGAGATGCCACCTGGGATGCCAACTATAAGTCCTGGAATTTGTATGGTGACGCTGACAATTTTGATGTTCTCTACGCCATGTGGGTGATTGCGGATTCAGATCCCTCGGGGAATGCGAAAACTTACCAGGACGGAGACGTGTTCACCATCACGCCCAACTATCCTAACACGCCGCAAGACGTCTTTGAGTTTGACACCCGGGCCCGCGTTTTCACTGAATCCGTCGCCAATCTGGATGCCATCAAGGTAGTGCCCAATCCCTACTTGGTGAGAAACCGCTGGGAACCCAGTGCAGATTACTCCAAGCTGCAGTTTACCCACCTGCCAGAAAAATGCACTATCCGTATCTATACCCTGGCAGGTGACCTGGTGCAGACCATCGAACACGATGGAACACAAAGCCACTCTGGCACAGAAGACTGGGACCTGCTGAACAAAGATAAGCAGAAGGTAACCAGCGGGATTTACATCTTCCATGTGGAGTCTGCAGTGGGTGAGAAGGTGGGCAAGTTCGCTATAGTAAGGTAACTTGACCCAGCATCTCTGGGTTTCAAACTTCAGCAGATAAAGGAGGTTTAATAATGAGTAAGTCTATAGTACTAGGGGTATTGGGTGCTGTCGTTATCTCTCTGGCTCTGTGGGGTATAGCTGGAGCTGGTGAGGTTTCCAATGTGGCCACTGCCGGGGCTCAGTGGTTGAAGATCGGTGTAGGAGCCCGGTCAGTGGCAATGGGAAGTGCCGGCACCGTGGTTGCCAAAGACGCCACAGGCCTGTACTGGAATCCAGCTACCGTGGCCACCCTCAAGCAGAAGAATATCTCACTGTGCCACATAGACTGGATTGCTGACATCAGCTACGATTTTATGGCCCTGACCCTTCCTTTGGATGATGCCAGCACTCTGGGCTTCAGCTTGGGGGTTCTCTCTATGGGGAAAATGGATGTAACCACTGTAGATGAACCCGACGGCACAGGAGATACCTTCGGAGCTGGGGCGTTCAGTGCAGGAGTGAGCTACTCCAGGTATCTGACCGACAGGTTCCTGGCAGGAATGACCGTCAAATATATCCGTGAGCATATCTGGGACCTCCACTCTTCAGCAGTAGCTGTAGATGTGGGGACTCTGTACTGGACAGGGTTCCGGAGTCTCAGGTTCGGTATGTCTTTGTCTAATTTCGGCAGTGACCTTCAGTTCCATGGTTCCCAATTGGACTATGCTGCCGATGTGGACAACAATATCTACACTACCGATGTGGACACGGAGATCAAATCTACCCCTTATCCGTTGCCACTTATAATGCGGTTTGGATTGGCCTATGACCTGAGCTGCGGCCCTGCCGGTCGGGTTACCTTAGCCACAGATGCGATACTCTCCAGTGACCAGAAAGAACGGGCAGTGGGTGGTGTGGAATATGCCTACAATGATTTTATCTACGCCCGGGCAGGCTACAAACTCAGATCAGACGAAGCCGGCCTGACTGCTGGCATCGGCTTGAAACTGCCTGTAGGCCTGTCTACCTTGAACATCGACTATGCCTGGGCCGATATGGGTAGGCTGTCCAATGCACACCGTCTGTCCGCTGGAATAAGATTCTAACCTTGTATTAATCTGAGAAATGCCCGCCTGTTAGCTAAAACAGAAGAGGCGGGCATTTCTTTTATCTCTGAAGGAGTCAGATATGCACAAGGTCAAAATAGGTTTTGTCGGTTGTGGCTATATGGGGCAGCTGGCGCATCTGCCAAATTTTGTTGACTCAGAAAAGTGCGAGGTAGTAGCTCTGGCAGAGAAAAGGGAGAAATTGGGCAGAGCAGTAGCGGAAAAATATCGTATCCCCCATTTCTACACCTCACATCACCAGCTATGTGAGGATGAAGGGATCGACGCCGTTGTGGAAATCACCGCAGATGCCCTGCATGCCCCTGTTGCCCTCGACTGCCTTAATGCGGGCAAACATCTGTTCACTGAAAAACCGATGGCTACCACCTTAGCCGATGCGGACAGAATGGTGGAGGCCGCTGAGAAAAACCGAGTGAGACTGATGGTAGGGTATATGAAGAGGTACGACCCGGGGGTGGAGAAGGCCAGAGAACTGGTCAAAGAGTTCATCAGCACTGGGGAGCTGGGCAGAGTCACCTTTGTTCGAGCCCACTGCTTCGGTGGCGACTGGGTCTGTAACATCGGCAAACCCATCACTACCGATGAACCCTACCCTGAGGCTCAAGCTAACCTTCCAGATTGGCTCCCCAAAGAATTAAGCAGGGACTTCTTGGGCTTTAACAATGTCTACTGTCACAACATCAACCTCTTACGTTTCCTTTCGGGTGAGGTGAAGGAGGTGAAAACTGCGGAGATAGGCAAGCCTCATCCCTGTAGTAAAGTAGTGGTGCTCGATTTTGGAGATTTTCTGGGCTGTTTAGAGGTGGGGGGAATATCCTCCCGGTGGTGGGATGAAGAGACAAAAATATATTTTGAACGAGGCTGGGTGGAACTGCTCACTCCTCCACCGCTTTTAAGAAATGTGCCTGCTGAAGTGAGAGTGTACAAAGGAGGAGATATTCAGCAGATGCTGATTCCTTACTCTGCCTGGGATTGGTCTTTTCGTCGGGCAGCGGAACATTTCCTGGATTGCATAATAGCTGACCGGGAGCCAACCTCCTCCGGCAGGGACTCCAGGGAAGATATGCGAACGATGGAAGAGATATTCCAAAAATATCTTGGCCTTTGAGAACAACAGGGCTTCACAAAACTATTTTTAGCTAAGAGAGAAAGTTCCCTCTCCCCAAGGGGGAGAGGGTCAGGGTGAGGGGGAAAAGGCAACCTGTGTACCCCCTCACCTCAATCCTCTCCCCACAGGGGAGGGGAAGTGATATGTGTTTGTCTGAAGGAAACGAGGCGGCCGAAGAACCCCCACATATTTAAAGACAGGGGGGCAGCTGCCAGCCCCCCCCTGTAAGTTCACGCAAATCTACCGCAACATTTCTTGTATTTTTTGCCGCTTCCACAGGGGCAGGGGTCGTTGCGGCCGACTTTCTTACCGGCTCTGACGGGAGCTGGTTTTTTTGTCTCTCTGCCAGGTGTTTCTACAGCAGTTCCCCGGGAGACTGCCACCGCCTTCGGTACAGCAGGACCTGATGCCGGAACCGCTCTA
>CAZQSC010000140.1:4069-6521 GCA_964595705.1 uncultured bacterium
CATCCCCGCCGCATCCGGGTGAACTACCCGAACCTGTTCTGGCACCCGCTCCGTATAGACCGGTTCCTCTTGGAATGAGGCCCTGAACACAAGCTTAAGCGTCTCTTCGTTGATTATCTCCAGCATCTCCATAAACATCCTGAACCCTTCGTTCTTGTATTCAATCAGAGGGTCTCTCTGCCCATAAGCCCTGAATCCGATTCCCTCTTTCAACAGATCCATTTCATAGAGATGTTCTTTCCACTTCTCGTCGATGGTGCTCAAGTAGGCCATTCTCTCTAAGTATCTGAGTCTGTCGGCCCCAAGCAACTGCTCCCGTCTTTGGTAGGCCTCCTTTACCATTTTATGTATTCTCTCCCGTAGTTGCTTCTGTTTGAGCCGAGGCAGTTCCTCTTGGCCTATGGGCAATCTCACCAGAAATATCCTCTGCAGGTCGAGTTTGAGTTGCTCAATGTTCCAATTTTCTGCATAAGTTTTAGGATCTGTATGTTTATCTAGGAGTGAGTCTATGGTCTCTTCGATTATATCTTCAATCTCATCTCTGATGTTTTCGCTTTTCAGTATGTGACGCCGGCGAGCGTAGATCACCTCTCGTTGTTGGTTCATAACATCGTCGTATTCCAGCAGGTGCTTACGGATGTCGAAGTTGTAAGCCTCTACTCGTTTCTGTGCCTTTTCTATAGCCCGGGTAACCATAGGATGCTCAATCACTTCGCCCTCTTCCAGGCCCAGTCGGTCCATAATGCTGGCGATTTTCTCGGAACCAAAGAGGCGCATCAGGTCGTCCTCCAAGGATATGAAGAATTTAGATGCCCCAGGATCACCCTGGCGGGCACATCGGCCTCGGAGCTGTCTGTCAATTCGGCGGGCTTCGTGCCGTTCAGTGCCAACAATATGCAGTCCACAAGGCACATCTTCCAAACACTCCGTCATTTTGCGTCCTTTGGGACAGGAGGAGCAGTCCTCCTCACAACTTATGCAACATCGCTCACATTTGACCACTCCCTTGCCCAGTTTTATGTCTGTTCCCCGGCCTGCCATATTGGTAGCTATAGTGACGGCCCCGGCCTGTCCTGCCTGAGCCACTATCTCGGCCTCCTGCTGATGGTACTTGGCGTTGAGCACCGAGTGTTTTATCCCCCGGCGCTTAAGCATTCGGCTCAGCAGTTCAGAGACCTCGACAGAGATTGTCCCTACCAGCACTGGGATGTTTTTCTGGTGCAGGCGGACAATTTCGTCGATTATGGCGTTATATTTCTCCCGTTTTGTCCGATAGATTTGATCCTCGTAGTTAACCCTTCTTACCGGTCTGTTAGTAGGGACGACCACCACATCCAACCCGTATATCTGATAGAATTCTGTGGCCTCAGTCTCGGCAGTGCCGGTCATTCCGGCAAGTTTGTCGTAGAGTCGGAAAAAGTTCTGCAGGGTGATAGTCGCCAGGGTCTGGGTTTCTGTCTCGATGTGAACATTCTCTTTAGCCTCCAGCGCCTGATGCAGACCATCGCTGTATCGTCTGCCAGGCATCAGTCGTCCGGTGAACTCGTCAACGATTATCACCCGCCCATCCGAGACTACATATTCTACATCCTTTTCAAAGAGGGAGTATGCCCTCAGAAGCTGGGTGATGTCGTGGATTTTCTCATTTTTAACAGCATAGTCACGATATAGTTCCTCTTGTTTTAACACCTTCTCTTCTAAAGAAAGGGAGGGGTCGTTCTCTATCTGGCCCAGGGCCTCACTCAGATCGGGCAGTACGAACAGGTCCTGGTGATTTGGGGAGAGGAACTGCCGTCCCTTCTCAGTGAGATCGATAATATGGCTCTTTTCGTCAATGGAGAAGAACAGCTCTTCGTCGATCTCGCCCATCCTTTTGTCCCGCATAAAATCTGCCTCGACTCGCCCGATCAGCTTCTTAATGCCCTCTTCTTGGAGTATCTTCATCAGCCGTTTGTTCTTTGGGGCGCCCCGTTGTGCCTGCAGCAATTTTATCCCCGCTTCGTACTGGTTCCCGTTTTTCAGAAGCTGTTCCGCCTGAGCAATCAGGCTGTTCACCAGGGCTGTCTGCTGACGGACCAGTCTCTCCACCCTCGGCTTCATCTCATCATAGCGATGGATGGATTCCGACACAGGTCCGGAGATGATCAGGGGGGTCCTGGCCTCATCTATCAGTACCGAATCCACCTCGTCGATAATGGCGTAATTATGCCCTCTCTGAACCATATCCTCCAAGTGCACTGCCATATTATCCCTGAGGTAGTCGAATCCAAATTCGTTGTTTGTGCCATAAGTTATATCGGCCTGGTAGGCTATCTTTCTCCTCTGGCTGTCCATATCATTCTGGATGCAATCTACAGTGAGGCCCAGAAACTCATAGATCGGTCCCATCCACTCCCGGTCTCTACGGGCCAGATAGTCGTTGACTGTGACCAGGTGTACCCCTTTGCCAGTG
>CAZQSC010000141.1:0-6505 GCA_964595705.1 uncultured bacterium
GATTTACTTAAAGCTGTGAGGGAGGCCCTGAAGAGAGGGTGAAGAAAAGGGCAAAATGAATCTCCCCACATTTTATGAACATCTCGTCTCTAACGAGACTTTCCTCTGTCCCGATAGGCACACCCTCACCTCTGCCCTCTCCCTGAAAGGGAGAGGGAGCATTTAGGACTTTTTACGAATCAATCAATTGTTGAATTCTGACGCTACTCTCACATATCCATGGTAACAAAGGGTTAAGCGATGAAAAGAGAAGCAGACATAGCTGTGTTTATCTGCCGCTGCGGCGGTACCCTGAAAGAGGCCTTAGACATAGAGCAGCTTTCCCTGTTCGCAGGCAAACTCCCTGGTGTCGGCTACCTGAGGACTCGTTCTGCCTTGTGTACAAAATCTGGGCTGGAGGCACTCCGGTCAGAGGTGAAAAAGGCCTCCCCCAGTCGGGTGGTAGTTGCTGCCTGTTCTCCCCTGTTGTGCGAAAGTCAGTTCAGAGAGGCGCTTCGCAACACGGGCATCAATCCCTACCTTCTCACCATTGCCAACATCAGGGAACAGTGCGCCTGGGTCTGCCAAGAGAGAGAGCGGGCCACAGAAAAGGCAAAACGCCTGATACAGGCTGCTGTCAGGCGCTCTACCCTGCTGGAACCAATCCAGTGCCAGAAGTTCTCAGTGCACAGGGATGTGTTAGTAGTGGGAGCAGGTATAGCAGGACTGCAGTGCTCCCTCTGTTTGGCAGAAATGGGCCATAAGGTCTTCCTCATTGAGAAACAACCCCGTCTGGGTGGGCACACCGCCCTGCTTCCTCACCTCTATCAGGAGAACTCAATATCTCCCCAAAAACTGATAGCAGCGATGCTCAACCAGGTTGAGGATTCGGATCGGATAAAGGTGTTCACTTCAACAGAGTTGCTCGATCTGAAGGGACAAGTGGGTGAGTTTACGGCAACTGTGAACACTCCCCAGGGACCTTGCAGTCTGTCTGTAGGGGCGGTGGTTGTGGCCACTGGCTACAGCGCTTCCCCGACAGAGGAAAACCTCCGGGGCTCACAGAGGGTGACGACTCTGCTGGGGTTGGAGAAGATGCTAAGCGAAGGGCAAAAAAGTCGACTTCTCCCTTGGTCCTCTCCCCATCGGCTGAGAAATGTGGCCTTCGTTTTGGATCAGACCTCAGAACAGGAGAAAATTGCTACCGGGGCGGCTTTGAAAGACTCCCTCCTCCTGAAGGAGAGGTTTGGTTGCGAAGTTTACATATTTTGCAAAAACATAAGAGTGGCTACAGACGGTCTGGAACAACTGTATCGCACTGCTCGCCAGCGAGGCACGGTTATCGTGAAGTACAGCGGCCCGCTTGCAATATCCACTGACAACTCCAAGCCGTGTGTCCAGACCAGAGACGAACTCTCCGGGACCGAAATTCGGTATGAGTGTGACCTGCTGGTGCTTGCCGACAATCTGCTTCCCCGGGAGGAAACGGAAAGATTAGCTCCCTTACTGAAAGTTAACCTTGGCCCAGACGGCTTTTATCAGGATGACAATCCCTGGCAGTTGCCTGTATGTTCCAATCGAGAGGGGATATTCCTTGTCGGGGCCTGCCGGGGAGAGATGGACATCCAGCAGGCATTGACCGACGCTGAGGCAGCAGCAGGCAGTGTCCACGGACTACTTGGGAAAGGTGTGGTCACTAAAGATTTGGACACGGCTTCAATCGATCCAGATAAGTGTGTATTATGCCTCAACTGCCTCCGCACCTGCCCTAACCATGCTATCCAGATAGACCATGAGAAGGAAGCCGCTGCAGTGATTGAGCTTGCCTGTCAGAGCTGCGGCAACTGTGCCAGCGAGTGCCCGGCAAAGGCAATTCAATTGGTCAACTACACTGACAGCCAGATGTTAGCTCAGACAGAAGCCGCCCCTAAGTTGGTCGTCTACTGCTGCCAGCACTCCGCTTACCCGGCAGCAGACCTGGCAGGAAGACTGAAAATCCCCTATTCAGACCAGGCCTTAATTGTCCAAGTCCCCTGCGCCGCTAAAATAGACCTGCAATACTTGGTGAAGGATTTCGAGGACGGTGCTCGGGGAGTGCTGGTGCTGGCCTGCCACGAGGATGCCTGCCAGCACATAAACGGCAATCTTAGAGCATCAAGGCGGGTAGCACTGGGGAGAAAGATATTGGAGGAGCTAAAGATAGAACCTGAAAGGCTGCAACTCAGGTATTTGTCCCCCATAGGAGCGGAGGATTTCGTTCAGTATGTGAACGAAATGGCTCAGAAGATCGAGGAATTGGACAGAAGAAAGGAGTGAGAGATGGCAAAGATCATCGATGGCAAAGCCGTAGCCGAACAGATGCGAGCAGAGATGAAATTCCAGGTAGAGGAGCTTAAACAAAAATATGACCTGACGCCAGGACTGGCAGTGGTTCTGGTGGGCGAAGACCCAGCCTCTCAGGTATATGTGAGGAACAAGACCAGGGCTTGTGATAAGTTAGGGATATATTCAGAAGAATATCGCTTGCCTGCTGACTACCAGGAAGAGAAACTCTTAGAGTTGATTGAGAAGCTCAATCAAAGCCCGAAGATCCACGGCATACTGGTACAGCTTCCCCTGCCCAAACAGATAGACGAAGAGAGAGTGCTTACTGCTATTGACCCTGCCAAGGATGTGGATGGGTTCCATCCGGTAAATGTGGGAAGGCTGATGATTGGAAAACCCGGGTTTCTTCCCTGCACACCCCACGGGATACAGCAATTGCTTCTGAGAAGTGGCATCGAGATTGAGGGCAAACATGTAGTCGTAGTGGGCAGGAGCAATATCGTGGGCAAGCCGGTGGCAATGATTCTGGTACAGAAGAAAAAGGGGGCAAATGCTACTGTCACTATCTGCCACACCGGCACCCGGGACATAGCCCATCACACCCGACAGGCGGACATCTTGATCGTAGCTGCTGGCCGACCTCAGACCATCACCGCTGATATGGTGAAAGAGGGCGTAGTGGTGATAGATGTGGGAGTAAACAGAGTGGAAGACCCAGAAGCCCCAAGGGGCTACCGGCTGATAGGCGATGTGGATTTCGAGGCAGTAAGCAAGAAGGCTGGTGCCATATCGCCTGTGCCTGGCGGCGTCGGCCCGATGACCATCACTATGCTTATGTACAACACCATCCAGGCGGCAAAGATGGCGCACCATATCGAATAAGCCTTCGGCACGGAGTTGCTTTCGCCGGTTTGTAAATCACCTACCTGCATGGTCAACGGCTTGCTCCACTACTTATGGACTTCTGAGCATAGTCCCCCCTGTCTCGTCGTCATTGCAATTTTCCAAAGGTTCTCAATATTCAAGCTGACAGTGTTAATACCTTTGGCCTCGCTCTCATTATCCAGCGGAACTATTAGCAGGAGCAAGGCCTGTTCGGTCTGTAAGAGGAGATTTAACTGTAAGGGCAACAAAGCTCGCCCTGGAGGGTTTTATGTTTGATTAACTCGTAAAAAGTCCAAGATGCTCCCTCCCCCTTGGAGGGAGAGGGTCGGGGGGAGGGGAATACGATTTCAAAATAACCATAAAAATAGAAAATGTGCAGACAATTTTAAAACAGCATCTGCGCCGATTGTCGGGAAAAGGGGAAGGATAATGCCTGAACTGCCTGAAGTAGAAACAATCGTGCAGGGACTGAAAAGAACAGTCAGCCAGCAGAGGATAGAACAGATCAGGATTTACGACCCTAAGGTGGCGAAAATGCTCGCTGGTGAGCATATCACTGGCAGACGGATCATCAACATCAGGCGGAGGGGAAAATACATCATCTTTGAGCTAAGTGAAGGACTGAATCTGATAGTTCACCTGCGTATGAGTGGACGATTGCTCTACCAGCAGAATGAACCTCAATCTGCCCGTTGGGTGAGAGCGGTAATAAAATTGGATAATGGTTTTCTGCTATTCCAGGACAGGCGAAGGCTGGGAGTCATCGAACTTTCCCGCTATGACGATCTGGCCTGCCGCTTAGGAGTAGAGCCGCTGAGTCCAGAGTTTAACCTGGACTATTTACATCAGAAATTGACCGGCAGTAGACGGCCGATAAAAGTCCTCCTTATGGATCAAACTATTATTGCCGGTATTGGCAATATCTATGCCCAGGAAATACTGTTCGCCGCTGGCATCCATCCTAAAAGGCAAGCTCTGTCGTTAAACGATGATGAAATAGAAAGGTTAGCAGAAACGACTAAGAACGTCCTGACACTGGCGCTTGAACATCAGGGAACTACTGTCAGTGATTTTCAAAATGCCGATGCGATTGAGGGTAGCTTTCAAAACTTGCTGAAAGTCTACGGGCGAGAAAATGAACCCTGTCTGGTATGTCAAACTCCCATAAAGAAGATAAAACAACAGGGTAGAACTACCTATTTTTGTGACCAATGCCAGAAATAAGGTTGATTCGTAAAAAATCCGAAATCCTCCCTCTCCCTTGGAGGGAGAGGGTCGGGGTGAGGGGGAGGGGAAATACGACTTTTTACGAACGGATCAAATAAGGAAAGGAGTAACCAGATGAACGCAAATATTCCATCGCAACAGAAAGAGAAGCCAGAGGAGATCCAACTTCCCACTGGTCGATTGACCCTTGAAGAGTTGGAAGCTGTGCTAAATATCCTGCCAGTGGATATCTCTTTTGTGGATAAGAACGATAAAGTACGCTACTTTAACCAGCCGCAGGAGCGTATCTTCCCCCGCACAGTGGCGGTCTTAGGCAGGAAGGTACAGAATTGCCATCCCCAGAAGAGTCTCCATATCGTCAATCAGATTATAGACGACTTCAAGAGCGGTCGCAGGAACGTAGCCGAGTTCTGGATTCAGATTAAAGATCGGTTAATCCATATCCGCTATTTCGCCGTCCGCAATGACAAAGGAGAGTATCTGGGAACCCTGGAGGCAACGCAGGACATCACTGAGATCAAAAAGTTAGAGGGCGAAAAGAGACTGTTGTGAAGTAAAAGTTCCCTAAACCCTGTTCTGGTGTGCCATTTCGAGCACAGCGAGAAATCTGTTGGAGGTCGAAAGTAATAAATAAAGATTCCTCCCTTCAGTCGGAATGACAACTCTGTTTTGATCCGTAAAAACGGCGTACTTCACTGAACTTTTACGTCGTGAAGGAGATAAGGAGATGGACTCTAACGCTTTATACAAGGTAAGTTATGGCCTATATGTGGTAAGTTCCCGCAAAGGGGACAAATTAAATGGCCAGATAGCCAATACCGTATTTCAGGTTGCTTCGGAGCCCCCCACGATTGCTGTAAGCATCAACAAAGGGAATCTCACCCATCAATTTATCCAGGAGAGCAGGATTTTTTCTGTCTCAGTGCTCTCCCAGCAAACCCCTATGAGTTTCATCGGGCACTTCGGATTCAAATCCGGCAGGCAAATAGATAAATTTGCTGGAATAAACTACAGAGCTGGCGAAACAGGTGCCCCTGTAGTTCTGGACAATGCCATCGCTTGTCTGGAGGTTAAGGTACTAAAGGAGCTTGATGTGGGAACCCACACCATCTTTGTGGGGCAAGTGGCCGGGGCAGAGGTTCTGGCAGAGGGCGAACCTATGAGCTATGCCTACTATCGTTTAGTAAAGCGCGGCAAGGCTCCCAAGACGGCGCCCACCTATGTAAAGGAAACCGGCAAAGAGGGGAAAACAATGAAAAAGTACCGTTGCACGGTCTGTGGGTATATTTATGATCCCCAGGCAGGCGACCCAGATTCAGACATAAAACCAGGAACTCCGTTTGAAGAACTGCCCGAGGACTGGGTATGCCCAGTCTGTGGGGCTGGCAAAGACCAATTTGAGGTGGAGGGATAAGTCATTATCGGTGGCGGTTTCTTTGTAGGCGCGATTTACTGGTTTGAACTTTAAGCAGGCAAGGAAATGCCCAGTGAAAAATTGAGGATGTGTGATTAATGGTTGATCTTATCTACAATATTCTCCGGGAATCGGCACTCCTCTGGATGGCGGTGGCACCTTATTTGCTCTTGGGTATGTTCGTTGCCGGAATCTTGCATGCCTTTTTAGGCCAGAATTTCATCGTGCGTCATCTGGGAGGAAGTGCCTTTGGTTCTATTTTGAAAGCCACTGTTTTCGGAATACCCTTGCCTATCTGTTCCTGCGGTGTGATTCCAGTGGCGGCATCGTTGAAAAAAGAGGGGGCCAGTAAAAGTGCTACCCTTTCTTTTCTGGTCTCCACACCTACTACGGGCGTGGATTCCATCTTTGCCACCTACTCCCTTATGGGCCCGCTGTTTGCCATCTTTCGTCCCCTGGCTGCCTTTGTCTCAGGAATCACCATCGGTTTGTTCAACCTTCTTTTCAATCCGGAGAAGAAGGCGACGGTTGACTCTCACCCTCATCCCCCATTACCTTCACCCTTCAAAATAAAGGAGACTCTTCGCTACGGGTTTGTGGAGCTGGCGGAAGATATTGGGAAAATTAAGCGCCTTGCGAATCTCGGCCGGGGTCTCCGGCGTGTTGATGATCAGC
>CAZQSC010000142.1:0-6478 GCA_964595705.1 uncultured bacterium
TCTATCTCCAGGCCGGCGTCGGCCACCGCCATCTTCGCTGCCGCCACCGCAAACTGCGAAAACCTCGACATCCGCCCCACTTGCCTCGAACTTATGTAATTCTCCGGCACAAACCCCTTCACCTCCCCGGCAATCTGAGAAGGAAACCCAGAAGGGTCAAAGGCGGTTATCCGATCTATACCCGACCTGCCCTGCACCAGCGACTCCCAGAACTCCTCCTTCCCAATCCCCACCGGGGAAACAACCCCTAAGCCGGTGATCACTACTCTTCTCCGCTTCATGTGTTCTCTCCAAGCAGAATCTCAATTGGCCATTAAATCCCCAATTGCCGAGCATCAGGGTCTGGTGAATTCAGTCATCCTCGACCAGTCACCAATTAACCAGTTAAAATTTGTACTGAAGCGAACTCACCAATCCACTGGTGTTCTTCTCGTACTCCACATCCTGGATCGTCTCTTTTCCGAAGGCATATACATAACCCAGAGCTATAGCCAGATCGTTCCATTTGTAACCCACCCCAAAGGAGATAATCTTCCGGTCAGTATCGATCAGGTTCGTCTGACTAACTGCCCTGTCACAGACACCCCGGGGGTCGAGCCCAAAACCTGCTCTGATCGCCAAATCTTTGGCAGGGCAATACTCTGCCCCCAGTCGAATCCTATTAGAAGGCACCCATTTCTGGTTCACCTTGGAATCCTTAAATAGAACGTCTTCAACTTTGTAATCAATGTCCTTATAGAAGTCAGACCAGTCTGTCCTCACCCAATCGGCGGTTAAAGTCAACTTTTCAAGTGCAGTATAGGCCACGCCCAATCCAATTTGGACCGGCACCAGAAGCCTCTGGGTGTAATCACTTTTCTCCTGTAGCACCACCAGATTTGCACCCGAGGGAAAAGGATAGGTTGCACTGGCATCCCCTTTGAACTCTGCCTGACTCCCTGTCTTATAAGAAACTCCTACAGCCAGACCCTTAAACGGCCTGTAGAGTAAACCTAAAATCCCTTGTAACTGAATACCCTCTGCTTTCATATTCAGAATGTAAGTATACAAGGGGGTGGCCTTTTTCGCGTGGCGCTTTAACGACCCATCGAGGATATTCAAACCCAATCCTAAGGACAACTGGGGGGTAATCTGCCGGGCGGCGGAGATATTATAGGCAATCAGGCTGGTTTTTGTTTTATATGTGGCGTCGACGCCCGAGACAGCGTCCTCCCAGCTACAGGAAAAAGCAAGAGGAACATAGGCGCCTATCTCTATTGTACAAAAGTGGAACTTGTAATACACCCCTAAGGCAGGCAGAAAAGAGGTAGATGTGACTTTTTTCTTATTAAACTCACGTGGTTCGGTTCCTGTAAGTTGAAAAAATATATCCCCTTGATCAGCATTAGTCTGCCCGATCAAGGGGTTAGCAATGGAGTTCCCATCTTTTGTCTCTATGTTCAAATAATCTGAATTGATGCCCACTCCCCAACCAGTCAATTGGGCTAACCCAGCAGGATTCCAATAGATCGCTGTCCAGTCGTCGGCCAACCCAATATAAGCTCCTCCCATAGAGATCGCACGGCTTCCGAATCCTCCACTCTCGTAAGCTGACGCCAGAACAGAAGTGGGCAACACAAAGACAAGGACTATCACAAGCAATGAAAAAGAAACTCTTCTCGATGTAGGCATCTGCTTACCTCTTTGTTCATTTTCCCTAATTCATTTCTAAATTCGAACGCCGTCTCATCGAGGTTCTCAATTGTCGCTTATACACTTTCCATAAAATTATAATAGATTCTTTCAAGATGTCAACAAATTTTTTCCAATACAGGAGAAAAACCCTTGACAAATCCTGAATTATGTTTTATGTTGAACAGTAGCTGGTATGTGAAACTCAATTCCTTTCCAATAAGGAAATAGATGGGGGATCGAGGGAGTAAAATCGACAGGACTGTTCCCTGTGACTTAAGGCTCACAAAGAACAAAAGGAGGTGATAAGAATAAGTGGTCAGGGGGAACGAGCAATACACAGCGGAGGTGATGTTTATGAGAGGAAGAGGAGGTTCTATTGGGAGGGGGTGTTGGTTAAATCATTTAACCGCTTGAGATATATGAGGTAGAAAAATGGGACGGAAAATTTTCACTCTCGGGATATTGGTATCACTGGCAGTTGCCTGCCTGTTTGCTGCCACGATCGCACCGACAACCTCTGCGGCTGCTGAAAAGTCGAAGGTGCTGATCGGCTTCAAAGAGATGCCGGGTCCAGCGGAACAGGCCCTGGTTCATGGGTTTGGCGGTGAAATCAAGTATACGTATCACCTCATCCCTGCCATAGCCGCGACAGTCCCTGATGGAGTCATTGCCGCACTCCGTGCGAATCCAAATGTCAGGTATGTGGAGAAGGACGGTGTAGTCAAAGCCATCGGACAGACACTGCCTTGGGGTGTGGATCGTATAGATGCCGACTTGGCGTGGGCAAAAAGCACCGGCCAGGACGCCGACGTTGCTGTGCTGGATACGGGCATAGATTATGATCATGAAGATCTGGCCAACAACGTAAAAGGCGGCATCTGCTTTGTATTTCCTAAAAGTGGGAGTACTAAGCCGAGGGACTGGGATGATAAGAACGGCCACGGAACGCATTGTGCAGGTACCATTGCTGCCGAACATAACACCTTAGGAGTTGTGGGAGTGGCATACCAGGCTTCGCTGTATGCCGTGAAGGTTCTCGGCAACGATGGAACCGGTTATTACAGTGACCTGATCGAAGGCATTCAGTGGTGCGTAGACACTGGAAAAGACGTGGCTTCTATGAGCCTCGGAGGAACTTCTGAGTCAACGTCGCTTCAAGCTGCCTGTGACAGCGCTTACGCCGCGGGGTTGCTATTGGTTGCTGCGGCGGGTAACGAGGGCGATGGCGATACGACCAACGAGGACGCAATAAGCTATCCGGCCTACTATGAGTCAGTTATCGCTGTGGGAGCAACTAACCAGGGCGATAATGTCTGCGACTTCAGTACCAGCGGCTCATGGCTTGAACTGTCAGCCCCGGGAAAAGACATCTTATCTACCCTCAACGGTGACCTCTACGGTTATGGTTCAGGAACTTCGATGTCCTGTCCGCACGTTTCAGGCGTGGGAGCATTGGTTATAGCTTCTGGAACGTTAACGGATGAAAATGAGGACGGGGTTATCAACAATGTCGACCTACGGCTTCGTCTGCAGAATACCGCCGAGGATCTGGGTCCAGTTGGCAAGGACAATGGCTATGGATATGGTTTAGTCGATGCGGCAGCTGCTGTAGGCATAGTAGAAGACACTACGCCTCCGGCGAAGGTCACCGGCCTGACCGTGACCACAGTCAGTTGTGCCCAGTTGGATCTGGCCTGGAACGCCAATACTGAGGAAGACCTCCATCACTACAATGTGTACAGGAGAGCTTCTTCTGGTGGCCCACACGACTTAATCGCCTCGCCAACTATCAACTCGTACTCAGATGTTGGGCTGACCGCTTCGACAACCTACTACTACGTAGTAACAGCGGTGGATAACTCTGGGAACGAGGGAGAGGCATCCGATGAAGTATCAGGGACAACCAGTGCGGATGATCTGGGTCCAGTGACCTTAGATGTGGCTGCCGATCCAAACCCAACCAATGGGGCAACATCTGTCACATTAACGGCGGATGTCAGTGATGCAACCACCGGCAATTCCACGATTGCTGGGGCAGAATACTTCGTTGACACGGTTAGTGCTGACGGCTCTGGAACGCCGATGAGCGCATCGGACGGCGCTTTTGACTCCGCAACAGAAGGGGTGACAGCAACCATAGGTGTATCCGGCTGGACTGTTGGTCAATACACGTTGTATGTCCACGGCAAGGATGCAGCAGGTAATTGGGGAGCAACCGAGTCGGTGGTGCTGGACGTGACGGAAGCACCTAGTAACATCATGTATGTAGAGAGCATCGTCTTCTCCTCCAAGGTTGCCGGACCGAACAAATTCCTCTACACCACGGTCAAAGTGGTGGACGGTGACGGCAGTCCGCTTGGTGGTGTTGGCGTTGAGATGACCCTTGACTGGGACAAAGAGGGCAACGGGACCATCGACGACTCCTGGAACTTCGCCGGTGACACCGGTACCGACGGCACGGCAAAGTTCACGCTGTTGAAGGCACCGAGTGGATACTACACGGCGACCGTGACGAGTCTTACTCTCACGGACTACACGTGGGATATGAACAAAGGTGTGACGTCGGCCAGCTGCGAGCTCCAGGACGATGGTACGGTTATTCAGGGGGCAGCCAAGGTTGTTGCTTCGACTTCACCTGGTAATTCCCTCGGTCAAAACTATCCCAATCCAGCCAATCCATCCACGGAGATCAGCTACTCGCTCGGCCAGTCAGGGCCGGTTACGCTGAAGATCTACAACCCCAAAGGCCAGCTTGTCAGGACACTGGTTGACGATATCAAGGCCTCTGGCACCTACACTGTCAGGTGGGACGGCAGAGACAAGTCTGGAGCGTTGGTGGCATCTGGGATCTATTTCTACCGGATGGTTACCGGGAACTACTCCCAGACTAAGCGGATGATCTTGCTCAGGTAGGAATCTATCTGCTTGTTGCATCTGTGAGGCTCACCGGGGCTCACACTTAGTGGCCATATCGTAACCGCTGCCTTGTGTGAGCCCTCAGGTTTTGAGCTGTCGTTACTGAAGTTGAAAAGACGTGTGGAACATTGCGACCCACGAAGCGAGCCATACACTCGTCCTGGCTGACCTTCGCTCGCCCAAAGATGGCGCGCTCACGATGCACGCCTACACTTGGCCGGGCGACGACATAAAGAGGACATTAGGCTGGGGCGATGAGCTGGGCATCGGGGAGATATACGGTGAGTAATTCGTGGATAACGTTTACCATCGGTAGCAATAAAAAGAGGGGGGCTTCTCTGAGACCCCCCTTTTTTTACAACCGATCTAAAGGAGATAAATCAAAATAAGAAAGGCATATCTTGTAACGCCAGTGGCTATGTTGACTATCTTCGATTTAGTAACCTCAGCATGGGAAGCAAAATCACTGAGTAACTAAATCTTACGTCCTGTAGCCGCAGCTATAGCCTTCAGCTCTCCCATCAATTTTCTGAAATCGCTGAAGGTGAGCGATTGTGGTCCGTCTTTAAGTGCCTGAGGGGGATTGGGATGAACCTCAATTAGCAAGCCGTCAGCCCCGGCAGCTATGGCAGCCCGAGCCACCGGAGCCACCAGTTGCCATCTGCCCGTCCCGTGGCTGGGATCGCCAATCACCGGCAGGTGACTGAGTTGCTTTACAGCCGGGATAGCGTTGACGTCAAAGGTGTTGCGGGTAAAGTTCTCAAAGGTTCTGATCCCCCGCTCACACAAAATCACCGCAGGATTGCCTTTGTCAGCAATGTATTCGGCTGCCTGAAGCCACTCCTCTATGGTCGACGACATCCCTCGCTTCAACATCACCGGTTTTTCGGCAAAACCAACCTCTTGCAAAAGGGAAAAATTGGTCATATTTCTGGTGCCAATCTGGAGTATGTCGGCATACCTGGTGACCAGTTCCACATCTCGAGTATCCATCACCTCGGTGATAACAGGCAGACCCGTCTGCTGGCGAGCCTCAGCCAACAGCTTCAACCCCTCTTCCCCCAGCCCATGGAAACTATAAGGCGAGGTACTGGGTTTGAAAGCACCTCCCCTTAAGATATGAGCTCCTACCGACTTAACAAAACGAGCAGTGGAAAGCAACTGCTCCCTTGATTCCACCGAACAAGGCCCAGCCATCACCACTATCTGCTCTCCACCGATCTCTACATCTGCCACCTTAATTACTGTCTTCTCGGGATGGAACTCCTTGCTAACCAGCTTATAAGGCTTAGAGATAGAGATGGTGTCCTCAACGAAGGATAGAGTCTTAAGGCGCTCAGAAATAAGGGCCTTGTCCTGCTGGGGCCTGCCAATGGCTCCCACCACCACTCTTTCTAACCCCCTTGAGATATGGGCATCCCGATAGCCAGAATCCTTTAAGACCTTGACCACCTGGTCAATGTCTCGCTCTGTTACATCCACCCTGAGGATCACAATCATACCTGTCTCTCCTGCAAGTTTCTACATTCGGCAATGATTCTCTCAAATATAGCTTTTATAGACTCCCTGCTCAACGGGCCTTTGTTGAGGTCCTGAATCCTATCCAAGATTATTGTCTCCCTGGCGGGAGAATAGACGAGCTGTCCTTTCTCTTTTTTGATTTTCCCCAGTTCTAAGACACATTGAGCTCGACGGTTCAGCAGTTCAAGCAAAAGCTCGTCCAGTAGATCGATTCGGTCACGCCACTGAGCGATATCCATCAAGTCCTCGGAAGTTTATCACGAATTTCTAGCTAAATATCTCAGTCTGTAATCTCCTACTTGATCCCCTCGTAAAAAGTCCAAAATTCTCCCTCTCCCTTGGAGGGAGAGGGTCGGGGTGAGGGTGA
>CAZQSC010000143.1:0-6419 GCA_964595705.1 uncultured bacterium
AAAAAAGACATGGGAGATTACAAAAAGCATAGGGGATTGAAAACTTGTGGGAGGCGTCTCCAGACGCCGATTAACTGCATCAAATAAATAATGTACAATTCTAATATTTCTCTCACATCGAGCTTGAAAGAATTTAGAATGGGGGGCAGATTAAGTTCTGGAACTCATTGGTCAGGAGATTCTGGGTAAGATTTTTAGGGGTTAGAGATTGGGCTCAGGAGAGCCCTCCCACATTCTTAATTGGAGACATGGGAGATTACAAAAGGCATGGGGGATTACAAAAGATAAGGGAGATTAAAAAGTTGTGGGAGGCGTCTCCAGACGCCGATAAAATAATCAAACAAAGGAAAATAACCATGCTTTTTATTACTCAGAAAGGCTGTATTCCCAAAACCACAACCGCCGAAATAACTTGCGAGACCGAAAATATTGCCTGTCAGTATCGTGTGGCTCAGGGGGAGAATCCCGCGCCACTGCGTAGGATCTCCTACCAAGGCAGAGAAATCTGTAACCTCACCTTTGCCGGCCACTGGACGTTAGATCTGGAAGCACACACGCTGGCTGGTCTGGATTTCATCCGAAGCCATGGTCGCGATGAGGTTACCCCCTCCACAGCTACCACCGGCAATGCCATCACTCACTGGTATCTGCAGTTACACAATAAGCCCATCTTGATCGCCCGCCACAAGCTGCACCGTTTGGCCGAGAAAGTGGAAGAAGACATCTACATTCACGGAAAACCGACAATCTCCAGCGGACTCATCCGGCTGAAGCAGGCAGAGGCGCTCGTTATTCTGGATGAAAGTACGGAGGCAGTTCGGAATGGCAAAAGGGTGCGGCTTTGCTCAAATGGATGGGTGAACCAAAGGCTCTGGTGCTTTGGATCCCTGGCTGAAAAGATTCAGCAGACACCCAAGCTAAAGATAACCCTTGTCCCTGATCTGGAGCTGCCCGGAGCTTACCTGCTTAAGGGTGAGCCTAAAAAGCTTTCCGTCGAGGTACAATCCGAGCAGGAGCTGGGAGAGGTAGAGGTAATGCTTTGTGGTGCGGTCCAATGTTGCCAAAGAGTTCATCTTTCTAAAGGGGAAAATTCACTTTCCATTGAGGTTGTCCCCGAGCAAGAAGGGCTCCTCCCTGTCTGTGTGCTAATTGAAGGTAAGGACTTTGTGGCGATTAGAGTTTTTGAGTGCTTTGTTCTTCCCACCGAGGTTAAGTCGCCGGACCATCGGTTCAACGGAGTCTATGTGGAGTATCTCCGCTCCATGCACGAAAGACACTTCTTCAATGTGGTGCCGGAGGAGGACCCTCGGGGAGAGATGCGCTACCATCACGGGTTCTGGCCACGCAACATCCACGGAGGCTACCTTTACCGATTCGGCTTCGATGAGTTGGGACTTGAAGTCACCAAGGCATTCGGGTACCTTTTGGAAAAGTATCGTTTTCTGTTCGATGCCTACTCGCTCCGTGGCGAGGAGGTCTTTTCTAACCCGCGGGTCTCAGTCTCCAATGATGGGGTCGGCTTCTATCTCTTTCAAGCTGGGAAGATTCTGCTCTGTCGACCCGAAATGTTTGACGACGACTTCCGCCGGGGGATCGCCGCCGCCGTGCAGTGGCTTAACTGGTCAACTCACTGGAATGGCCTTTTAATGGACAAAACCGAGGCCGTGGACCATTGCCGCTCGGAGCGGTTAAGTGGCAACCCCTATTCCCAGGGGATATGCATGGCTGGTTTAAAGATCATCTCGCGAGCACTGAAGCTCGTGGATGAGCCCTTACTGGCTGAGGAGGCCGAACGAATCTTCGAATGGCAGATGAAAGGCTTTAAGGAGCTCTACCGCGAAGATGGGTATTTCAAGGATGTGCTACCTGGTCCATCAGCCTGGTTGTCGTGTTATTCCATGCCGTGTCCCAGTGCTTTTCTTTTGGATCCCGAGGTTGACGACCGCCGGCTCCTTGAACTCATGCACGAGACCATCAAGGTACTCTTGGAGAAGCAGACCGCCCCCAACAATCGCTGGATGATAGAGGGTCCTCCTGGCAGCACCGGGGCGAGCTACAGCCAACTGGGTACCATTGCCAGCCTGCTGAATCTCGGCCAGCCCGATATGGCCTGGGGATTTTTGAACGAATTACTGAAATACGCCGAATCTACTAATTTGAAGTATGTATTACCTGAGGGAATTTCCTTCAAGCGGGACGAAGAGGAAACTGAAGAAGGTAGGTTTGCTGCCGAGCATTACCGGCAGGTTCGCCGCTCTTGCAAGGAGCGAGTACCCTGGCTCTATCATGAGGGAAGCGAGAAACTCTTCGGCTTTCCATCTAATCCGGGCAACCTGGTCCACATGAGCTACTACCTATTCGTGGTGGATCTGATCTGTGGGATATCTCACGGTAAGGACGAGAAGACCCTGCGGATTGCACCTAAAATCCCCACTGCCTGGGAGAGCTTCGCCGTAAAGAACTATCGGACACGATTCGGGAAGGTTTCCTATCACCTGAAGAGGACGGCAGAGGGAATTTCGCTAGAGCTAACCAAACCCTTGGTCGCTGCGGAGGTAGTTCTTGGTCCTTTGCTAGGGGCTCGGCGGATTGCGATCAATGGGGTGGAAGTAGAACCGGAACTTTCGGAAACACCGGAGGGGATGGTAGCAAAGGTTAGATGCTCTGAAGAACTGGGAACTGCCTCGGTAGAAGTGTTTTAAAACCTCCCACGGGGTTCAGACGAAGTTTTGCGGGAAATCTTGCACTCAAAACTCAGAGAGGAGGTCAAAGCTATGTCTAAAAAGTGTATTTTAATCGGTCTAGATGGTGTAAGTCCTCACTTTGTGTTGTGGCTTATTGAACAGGGTAAGCTACCTAACTTTCAGAAGATGATGGAGGAAGGGACTTTTGCCCCGCATTGCTTGTCCTCTTTGCCTACTTCTACGCCAGAGAATTGGACAACAATCGCCACGGGAGCCTGGAACGGCACCCATCAGGTGATGTCTTTTCAGACATTTCAGCCCCCCGAGCTTCACGGTCACTGGATGGCCGGTTACACATCGAAGGAGAGCAAAGCAGAGTTCATCTGGGATGCCGTTGAACGCGCCGGGAAACGGAGTATCCTTCTGAAATATCCAGCTTCCCATCCTCCAACGATGAAGACAGGTGTTCAAGTTTGCGGATGTCACGTGCGGCCCTGCGCTCATCAAATCGATGGTGCTCATCTATTCTCTACGGTAGAACCAAGGAATGCCCCTTTGATATTGCGAGAAGTATCGGGAAAACCAGAGCTTCCGGAGAGCAAACGGCCGCTGCTCGTGGGTGAGATGGTATTTGAGGCGCGGGGTCTGGGCGGCGAATCGGTTGGAGCTGGTCTGGATGAACGCACTGCCCTTTACGGTGTTCCCGACGTTGAGGAGGCCAAGCCTAAGGGAGTCAATCTAAGCACCCCAGTGTGCAAGCTTGTGCCTCCTGGAAAGACCTTTTACTTGTTTGTGACTTCGGTGGAAGGTGATGCTTACGACAAAGTCATTATTGCTAAAGACCCATCTGGCCATAAAAAGATAGCCGAGCTTGTTCCAGGGGAATGGTCTTCCTGGCTGTTAGAGAAGTTTCAGACCGTGGATGGTGTACGTGAGGGAACATTGCGGTTCAAGCTGGAAGAACTCTCCGGGGACGGAAAGGTGGTTAAAATATACGCTACTCAGATTATGGATGTCGATCACTACACCTTCCCGGAGTCTGTGGGAAGGGAACTGTACGAAAATGTGGGTCCTTTCATTACCGACATTGGCTGGGAAGGTTTGGGCCACGATCCGACAAAGGCGTGGTTCAATGAATCGGTTATGGCCGATCTCGCCAACTATCAGCACGAATGGTTTGTAAATGCCCTCCAGTATTTGACGGCAACCCGTGATTGGACGCTCTGTATGCTCCAAGCACACTGCATTGATTGCGCAAACCACCACTGTCTAGCACTGGCGGATCCAGCTGCAAATCCCGACCGGAAGCTGGGAGGTCGGTACCTGAAATTCATCGTGAACCTTTATGAAAGCCTTGATAGAATGTTAGGGCGAATTATGAACCAGGCCGAGGAGGATACCGCGATATTTGTGGTGTCTGACCATGGCGGTTTACCAGGCCACATTCGTATCAATGCCGAGAGGGTGTTGGAGCAGGCTGGACTCCTGGTCCGGGATGCAAACGGAGATATCGACTGGAAGCATACTCGCGCCTATGTGCAAAACAGCCTATTTGTTAATGTGAATCTCCAGGGCCGTGAGCCCTACGGCACGGTGCTTCCTGAGCAATTCGACAAAACGTGCGATGAGATAAAAGCCGCGCTGCACGCTTATGTAGAACCCACTACCGGCCTTCATCCCTTTAACCTAATACTACGCAAAGTAGATATGCGCTACGTCGGCCTTTACGGCGATCCAACAGGAAAAAAGATCGGTGACATCCTGTTCACTTTGCGAGAGCCTTTCGGGGGAACCCATGCCGAACAGCTCTCCACCGCCCAATGGGGACTTGGTTCCATTACCTCCCTGTTGATTATGAGAGGCCCTGGTATTCGGCGTGGGGTTCAACTGGATCGGACGGTATGGCTTACGGACATTGTGCCAACGATCTGTCAATTAATTGAGATACCGCCACCACGACAAACAGAAGGTGCGGTTCTCTATCAAGCATTTGAGGGTTCAGTATAGCATAGACTTGCTAATATAGTTTGAACCTGAGAGAACCTCCCGCAGGTTTCGAAACCTGCGGGAGGGTAAGAAAACAAAACAAGAGGTACATGATGACTCATCGAGAAAGATTGCTGAAGGTATTCCGATTCGAAAAGGTAGGAATACTGCCCAACTACGATTTCGGCTACTGGGGGGAAACCATCGAACGCTGGCACAAAGAGGGACTGCCTGAGGATGTTCGCACCAACCAGGATGTAGAACGTTATCTGGGCTTGGAGGGTTATGAGCTTATTCCTTCCCTTCCCATCAACATAGGCCTGTATCCTTATTTTGAAGAAAAGGTGCTTGAAGACAAAGGTGACCACCTGGTTGTTCAAGACGGAGCAGGTGTGATTTATGAGAAGCACAAGACTTCAGCTTCTATTCCCAAGTATTTAAAATTTCCTATCGAAACTCGTTCTGACTGGGAGCGTTTTCGGGATGAGCATCTTGACCCGGATTATCCTGGTCGAATAGACCCAGATATTCGACAAAAGGCAGAGCTCTGGCGGAAGGAAGGATGGCCTATTAAAGTGAATGGTGGTTCGCTTTATGGATGGTTGCGTGATTGGATGGGGGTAGAAAATATCTCCATCGCGATTATGACGGAGAAAGCATGGGTAGAAGAGATGATGGAGCACCTGACCAACCTGACCCTCTCGGTGTTGGAGCGAATCCCCGAAGGCACGCCAGTAGACTACGCCCACTGGTGGGAGGATATGTGTTTCAACCATGGCCCGCTTATTTCTCCGAAACTTTTTGAGGAGCTGATGGTTCCTCGCTACAAGCGGATTACTGATTTTCTGCGAGAACGCTTTGGCATTACTGTTAGCGTGCTGGATTGTGACGGACAGATTTACCAATTAGTACCGGGATGGCTCAGAGGCGGCATCAACTGCATGTTTCCCATCGAAGCGGCTCACACCGATCCGCTGGTACTCAGAGAACGGCATGGACATCAGGTTCTGCTCATCGGTGGTGTGGACAAGCGAGCTCTCATCGCTGGCAAAGAGGCTATTGACAGAGAACTGGAACGATTAATTCCACTGGTTGAGGACGGAGGTTACATTCCCACCGTGGATCACCGCGTGCCCCCGGATGTGTCATTTGAAAACTACTGCTATTATCTGGAAAAGAAGAAGGATATTCTGAAATTGGGGTGATTGAAGTCCAAAAGTGATTTATTGTCCAGAATCATCCTTACCTATGACAGGTCGAGAGAGAAGATAACCGAATAATCAACAACAATTTTGCCGGGGTATCCGCCCCCATAGAGCAGTCGAAACCTCGTGCTCTTACCAAAAAATTCTTGCTATTCTTCTTAAGATTGTTATATTTAAGATAAGATGTAGGAGGAAGATATATTGCATACTATTGTAACCAGAGCAGGTGGAAAGAGTGTTGTCATCGGAGACGATCAGCCTTTGACTATTGTCGGCGAAAAAATAAACCCCACCGGCAAAAAGAAGTTTAGCAAAGCACTATTGAGCGGAGATTTTGCCACCGTCAGGAAGTATGCTGAGGTTCAAGCCGAAGCTGGTGCCGATATTTTAGATGTCAACGTGGGAGTCGCTGGGATTAAGGAAGAGAAGGTACTACCTCAGGCGGTAAGAGTGGTGATGGACACAGTGAATCTTCCCCTTTCCATCGATTCGGCCAATCCTAAAGCGATACAAGCAGCACTTGAAATTTACCAGGGCAAAGCTA
>CAZQSC010000144.1:0-6254 GCA_964595705.1 uncultured bacterium
GAGGATTGTGGGACTATTCGGGGCATAAGGATTGGGGCACTGAAAGATGGAGAAGAGGTGGTAGAACCCCTGTTCGACAGAATCTTAGGCCGTGTTCTCTCAGAGGATGTAGCTGATCCCTTCACTGAGGAGATAATCGCCTCCGCTGGGGAGGAGATCACTGAAGAGGTGGCTTCCAAAATAGTTGACGCTGGGGTTGAATCAGTGGGCATTCGTTCGGTGCTGACCTGTGAATCCCGGAGGGGCGTTTGCGTCAAGTGCTATGGGAGGAACTTAGCCACTGGGAAGTTAGTCAATATCGGTGAGGCAGTGGGAATTATTGCAGCCCAGAGTATTGGAGAACCAGGAACCCAGTTGACCTTGAGAACCTTTCATGTTGGAGGTACAGCAAGCAGGATTGCAGAACAGTCCGAGATAACCGCAAAACGTCCCGGAACGGTGCAATACAAAGACATAAACTATGTATCCAGGAACGGCAGCGAACCACCGTTTATTGTGGTAGGAAGGAATGGCTACATAGAGCTGTTAGATGAACAAGAGAGGGTACGGGGAAGACAGCATGTGCCTTATGGTGCCCAACTCCTGGTGAAAGAGGGACAGAAGATAGAAAAGTCGGATGTGCTGTTCAGATGGGACCCTTACAACAATGTGATCTTGACCGACCGCGCCGGGAGAGTGAAATTCGTTGATATTAAAGATGGGGTTACCCTGCGCGAAGAGCTGGATGAAATAACAGGGCTGCGGCAGCGAGTCATTGTTGAACAGCGTGACAGGTCATTGAGCCCGTGTATTGAGATTGTTGACTCCAATGGGAATAGGCTTCGCAACTATAGTATTCCCGTAGGGGCCCGCCTGCTGGTTCACGACAAGCAGATGCTTGAGCCAGGAGATACGCTGGTTAAAATCCCCCGCACTATGGTGAAGACAAAAGATATCACGGGCGGCCTGCCCAGAGTGACCGAGCTGTTCGAGGCCCGAGTCCCTAAATCTCCAGCCGTAGTCACCGAGATCGATGGGGAGGTTAAAATCGGAGGGTTAGTCCGAGGCTCCAGAGAGATAATCGTCACTGGCGAAACTGGAGAACGGAGGACATATTTAATCCCCTATGGCAAACATTTAGTAGTCCACGACGGCGATTATGTGACCGCAGGGGAAAAACTCTCAGAAGGTTCGGTAAATCCTCACGACATTTTAGCAATTTTGGGGCCACTTAGGGTAGCCGAATACTTGGTCAATGAGATTCAGGAAGTCTACCGCATGCAAGGGGTGAGAATCAACGACAAGCATATAGAGATTATCGTTCGGCAGATGCTTCAGAAGGTGAAAATAATCGATCCAGGCGATACTAACTTTCTGGAAGGCGAAAGGGTGAACTACTGGGTTGTGGCCGAGGAGAACCAAAGGATAGATGCCCAAGGCGGCAGACCTGCCACCTACGATGTGGTGCTGCTGGGAATAACTAAGGCTGCACTGATGACCGACAGTTTTATCTCGGCAGCCTCATTCCAGGAGACAACACGGGTGCTCGCCGATGCGGCAGTGCAGGGCAAGGTCGACAGGCTAACCGGCCTGAAGGAGAATGTTATTATCGGGCGACTTATTCCTGCCGGAACAGGAGCACCTCGATACAGAAAAGTATCTTTTGTGGAAACCGACAACACAACTCCTGAAGAGGAGATCGCAGGGGATGGTGGTTTGACAGCTCAGGCGCCGCCAGCTTCTGCTGCCTCAGGGCAGACCGGTAAGGAGGAGGTATTAATTGCCGACTATAAACCAGCTAATTAGAAAAGGACGGGAGAGGATTACCAAGAAAACCTCAGCTCCAGCTTTAAAGAGGTGTCCACAGAGGAAAGGGGTCTGCACCCGCGTTTACACTTTAACCCCTAAGAAACCGAATTCTTCATTGAAGAAAGTGGCCAGAGTTCGCCTCACTACTGGAATAGAGGTGACTGCCTATATCCCGGGGGAGGGGCATAACCTCCAAGAACACTCCATTGTTTTAGTCAGAGGAGGAAGAGTAAAAGACCTCCCTGGGGTCAGGTATCACATTATCCGAGGGGTGTTGGATACAGCCGGCGTTGAAGACAGGAAAAAATCTCGTTCTAAATACGGTGCTAAAAGACCTAAGTCTTAACACCTCATCAGCCACCAAGACACTTTTGAGTGAGCTAAAGTGCCTAAAGTTTGAAGTGCCTAAAGTTTTTGGTAATTATAAGGAGGAATAGATGCCGCGAAGAAGAAGGCCAGAGAAGCGTCAATTGTTACCCGACCCCAAATTTGGCAGCGTTTTGGTGACGAAATTCATCAATAACCTGATGCGGCAAGGGAAAAAAAGCGTGGCCGAGTCTATATTTTACAGAGCAATAGATTTAATCGAAGAAAAGACTGGACAGAGCGGTTTAGAGGTTTTTCAAAAGGCGGTAGAGAATGTCAAACCGGTTGTGGAAGTTAAACCCCGTCGAGTAGGTGGGGCGACCTATCAGGTGCCGGTGGAGGTAAGACCGGAGCGTAGGCTTTCTCTCTCTATTAAGTGGCTGATCTCTTTCGCCAGATCTCGTCCGGAGAAGACTATGGCAGAGCGCCTGGCAGCAGAGCTGCTCGCGGCCTCCAAGGGGGAGGGTGCTGCTATCAAGAAACGGGATGATACCCACAGGATGGCAGAGGCTAACAAGGCGTTTGCTCACTATCGTTGGTAATATAAACTATGCCCAGACAGTATTCACTTGAAAATACCCGTAATATCGGAATTATTGCCCATATTGATGCTGGCAAAACTACAACCACTGAGAGAATCCTTTACTACACTGGTAGGCTCCACAGAATGGGAGAGGTGGATGAGGGTTCGGCGACGATGGACTGGATGGAGCAGGAGAAAGAGCGGGGAATTACCATCACCTCAGCAGCAACAACCTGCTTCTGGAGGGACCATCGCATAAATATCATCGATACCCCTGGACATGTGGATTTCACCGCCGAGGTCGAAAGATCCCTTCGAGTACTGGACGGAGCCATCGGTATCTTCTGTGCCGTTGGAGGAGTGGAACCTCAGTCAGAGACGGTGTGGCGGCAAGCAGACCGATATAACATCCCCAGGCTTGCCTTTATAAACAAAATGGACAGAGTGGGTGCCAGCTTCTACTATGTATTGGATATGTTGAAAGAGAGATTGGGGGGAAATTTTGTGCCCGTACAATTACCCATTGGCTCTGGCGATATATTCACGGGTTTGATAGACCTTATTATCATGAAGGCTGTCACTTACCAAGAGGAAACCTTTGGAGTGGTTTTCACAGAGAATTCTATCCCTGAGGATCTGAAGCCTCAGGCGGAACAGTATCGAGAGCAGATGTTGGAGGCCCTGTCCGACTATGATGATCATCTTATGGAGAACTTTCTTGATGGCAAAGAGATTGCCCCGGCACAGATCAGAAGTGCCCTGCGCAAAGCAGTGCTCAATGTGAGTGTATTCCCGGTGTTCTGTGGTTCTGCTGCTAAGAATAAAGGGATCCAACGCCTATTAGATGGAGTAGTGGACTATTTGCCCTCCCCTTTGGATGTTGGAGATATAGTCGGGAAGCACCCCCTGACGGGGGAACAGGTGAGAAGGAAACCTTCTGATGATCAACCTTTGTGTTCTCTTGCTTTTAAGGTTATGACCGATCCCTATGTGGGACGATTGACCTTCTTACGGGTGTACTCAGGGGTGTTGAAAGCAGGTTCCTATGTTTACAACCCCTCCCTCAGGAGGAAGGAGAGGATCAGTCGTATCCTTCAGATGCATGCCAACAAAAGGGAGGATAGAGAAGAGCTGTATGCTGGGGATATTGCTGCCGCCGTGGGCTTGAAGGGCACCAAGACGGGTGACACTCTGTGTGAGGAGAGACATCCGCTTGTTTTAGAGTCAATGGAGTTTGCCAAACCGGTGGTCTACGTTGCCATTGAACCCAAAACAAAGGCCGATCAGCAGCAGCTGGAAGATGCCCTACAGAAACTCACTGAAGAGGACCCCACTTTCAATGTCTCGTTTAACGAGGAGACAGGTCAGACCTTGATTGGAGGTATGGGGGAACTGCATCTGGAGATCATCACTGACCGCCTGTCTCGGGAATTCAACGTCCAGGCTAATGTGGGCAGTCCCCAGGTAGCCTATAAAGAATCGATACGAAAAGCTGTTACCAGCGAAGGCAAATTTATTCGTCAGTCGGGAGGAAGGGGGCAATACGGCCATGTATGGCTCAAACTGGAACCCTCTGAGCCAGGTTCAGGTTTTATCTTCGAGGACAAAATAGTCGGGGGGACCATACCCCGAGAGTACATCCCTGCAGTGGCAGAGGGGGTAAAGGAGGCGATGGCCAGTGGGGTTCTGGCAGGGTACCCTATGGAGGATGTCAAGATAACCCTATACGACGGCTCTTACCATGAGGTAGATTCCTCTGAGATTGCTTTTAAGATGGCGGGAGCTATTGCTTTCAGAGAAGGGGCAAGAAAGGCCGACCCTTACCTCTTAGAACCAGTGATGGATGTGGAGGTCATCGTCCCAGAAAACTATATGGGAGAGGTTATCGGCGATCTTAACTCCAGACGGGGACGCATTGTGGGGATATTTTCCCGTCCTGATGCCCAGGTGATTGCCGCAGTAGTTCCCCTGGCGGAGATGTTCGGTTATGCCACCCGGCTCAGGTCTCTCACTCAGGGACGAGCTGTCTATACTATGCAGTTTTCTAAGTACGCGGAGCTCCCCCAGTCAATCTCTGACCAGATTATCACCAAATTCCATGGCTCGCCCCGTGGGTAGCTTCCCACCCTGCGGGGCAAGTGATATTTTTCTCCGGGAGGTCGATAAGTGGCAACTCAGAAAATCAGGATTAAACTTAAGGCTTACGACCATGCGATGTTGGACCGTTCGGTCGATGATATAATCCGAACTGTGAAAAGAAGCGGAGCCAGGGTGTTGGGTCCTATTCCTCTGCCCACCAAAAGGACAGTCTACACTGTACTTCGCTCTCCCAATATAGATAAAAAATCTCGTGAGCAATTCGAGATGAGAATTCATAAGAGGCTGATTGAAATCTACGACTCAACACCTCAAACTGTGGATGCGTTGATGAAATTAGATCTGCCAACAGGAGTGGATGTAGAGGTTAAGGTATAAGATGAATGCCATAATCGGTAGAAAAGTGGGTATGACCCAGATTTTTAAGGACAACGGAGACTTGGTAGCAGCCACTGTGATCCAGGCCGGCCCCTGTCCTGTAGTAGGAATCAGGGAGAGAAAGAAGGATGGCTATGATGCTGTGCAGCTCGGTTTTGATGAGGCAAAGCCTAAGAATGTGACTCGTCCCTTGCGCGGCATCTTTGAGAAGGCCAAGGTTCCTCCGATGAGGGTGCTCAAAGAATTTCACACTGATGGGAAAGGGGAGCTGAAACCTGGAGACTGGGTCAATGTAGAGATCTTTAAGGTGGGAGAAAAAGTAGATATCCAGGGGGTGTCCAAAGGTAGAGGTTTTGCTGGCGGGGTCAAAAGATGGGGTTTTGCCGGCGGGCCTAAGACCCACGGCCAGTCAGATCGGCACCGAGCGCCTGGTTCTATCGGGGCTTCCTCTTCACCCTCACGGGTGTGGAAAGGACAGCGGATGGCCGGCAGAATGGGTGCCGAGAAGGTAACCGTGAAAAACTTAGAGGTGCTTGAAATTGACCCCGAAAGGAATTTAGTAGTAGTTAAAGGTGCCGTACCTGGCCCCAGAAATGGAATCCTTTTTATAAGACGCAGTAACTGTTAAATATAGAAAAACAAGGAAGAATATGAGCACAGCAGTTAAAGTTCTTACACCGGAAGGACAGGAAGCGGGGACAGTGCAGTTGCCGGAGGAGATATTTGGCATCCAGCCCCACCCCCATGCCCTCTGGATGGCAGTGAAGGCATATTTAACCAATCGCAGGCAGGGAACTGCTTCCACTAAGGGGCGGTCAGATGTGAAAGTCAGCGGCCGTAAGCCCTGGCGACAGAAGGGAACTGGAAGAGCTAGAGCAGGGACAGCTGCATCCCCCATCTGGGTGGGTGGTGGTGTAGCCTTTGGTCCCCACCCCCATTCTTATCGTCTAAAAGTCACCAAAAAACTGAGACGTCTGGCCCTGAAGTCCGCTCTCTCCTTAAAGGCAAAAGAGGGACAGATAATAGTGATCGAAGAACCCTCTGTTTCCGAACCAAAAACCAAGAAGATCGTCCAGTTGCTGAGAGCGGTGGGAATTGGGGA
>CAZQSC010000145.1:0-6253 GCA_964595705.1 uncultured bacterium
CCTACCCTGCGAGAAATACTCTACCAGGTTGCTATCCAGGTGGGAGCCAGAGTTCATATGGGGGGCACCTATCTGAATATGGAAGGCCCTGCCTTCTCTACTAAAGCAGAATCTCTGATTTACAAAAGCTGGGGCATCGATGTGGTGGGGATGACCAATATGACTGAGGCAAAACTGGCTCGAGAGGCGGAGATCTGTTACGCCACTATGGCTATGGTGACCGACTATGACTGTTGGTACGAAGGGGAAGATGTTTCCACCGTCACCATTGATCAGGTTATCAAAAACCTGCTCAAAAACGCCGATGTGGCTAAGGAAATAATAAAAAAAGCCGTGCCGCTTATCCCTGAACAGAGAACCTGTCAGTGTGCTACTGCCCTGAAAGACGCAATCATAACCTCTAAGGATGTGATCCCCCCTGAGGCAAGAAAGAGGTTAGAATTGATCGTAGGAAAGTATTTGTAAACCAGAACGCAGTGGGGCTGTACCCTATAAGGGAGACCGAATAGATGTTTAAGCCAGTTTCCAGTCAACCTGATTTCCTGCAGATAGAACACCGCATTCTGAAGTTCTGGGACCAGAGCAAGGTATTTGAGAAACTTCGCCAGAAAAACCAAGGTAAGAGGCGCTTCTCTTTCCTTGACGGCCCGATCACAGCCAACAACCCTATGGGAGTGCATCATGCCTGGGGGCGCACCTACAAGGACATCTTCCAGCGATATAAGGCTATGTTAGGCCACGAGATGCGATATCAGAATGGCTTCGACTGCCAGGGCCTCTGGGTTGAAGTAGAGGTAGAAAGGGAACTGGGGTTCAGGTCCAAACGAGATATCGAACACTACGGCATCGATCGCTTTGTGGAGAAGTGCAAGGAGAGAGTGAGAAAGTTCTCCCAGATTCAGACCCAGCAGTCGATTCGGCTCGGCTATTGGATGGACTGGAACAACTCCTATTACACGATGTCCGAGGAGAACAACTACACCATCTGGCATTTTCTCCAGCGGTGCCATAAGAAGGGCTGGATTTACAAAGGGCACGATGTGATGCCCTGGTGCCCCCGCTGCGGGACAGCTATATCTGAGCATGAAATCGCCACCGAAGGGTACCAGGAACTAACTCACACTGGTGTCTTCCTCAAGTTTCCCCTGACAGAAAAGCCGAATGAGCACTTGTTAGTCTGGACGACTACCCCCTGGACATTAACCTCGAATGTGGCCGCTGCCGTACATCCTGAGTTTACATATGTTAAGGTTAAACAAGGAGAGGAATACTACTACTTAGCAAAAGAGCGACTTGAGGTCTTGGAGGGCAAGTACGAAATCAGAGAGGAGATCTCTGGACAACGGCTAGTAGGGTTTGTCTACCGGGGGCCTTTTGACGAACTGAAAGCCCAGCTGGGGGTGGAACACCGGGTTATCCCCTGGAAACAGGTGAGCAACCAGGAGGGAACCGGCATTGTGCACATCGCTCCTGGCTGCGGAAAAGAGGACTTCGCCTTGGGCAAGGAGTTTGGTCTGGCTGTAATTGCCCCTCTGGATGAATCTGGCAACTATATTGAGGGATTCAACTGGCTTTCTGGCCGAAATCTCTTCGAGGTTACGCCAGCTATTTTGGAGGATTTAAAGAAGAAACGATTGGTGTACAAGACCGAGCGGTATACTCACCGCTATCCGGTCTGCTGGCGTTGTGACACCGAGTTGGTCTTTCGCTTAGTGGACGAGTGGTTTATCTCGATGGACCAGCTCCGATACCAGATAATGGACGTGGCTAAGCGGATAACCTGGATGCCAGCGTTTGGGCTGGAGCGGGAGCTGGACTGGCTGCGAAATATGCATGATTGGTGTATCTCCAAAAAGCGCTACTGGGGATTAGCCCTGCCCATCTTCGAGTGCCAATGCGGCCATTTTGAGGTAATCGGCAGTGAAGATGAGCTTAAGGCTAAAGCAGTTGAAGGATGGGAGCAGTTCGAGGGTCATTCTCCCCACCGCCCCTGGATAGATGCAGTAAAGATAAGGTGCACAAAATGCGGGAAGTTAGTCTCCCGTATCCCCGATGTCGGCAATCCCTGGTTGGATGCGGGCATCGTTCCTTTCTCCACCCTAGCCTATCGCCATAATCGGCAGTATTGGGAGAAGTGGTTCCCTGCCGATTTTATTACCGAGTGCTTCCCTGGCCAGTTCCGCAACTGGTTTTATTCCCTTTTAGCTATGAGCACCGTGCTAGAGGGTCGTGAACCTTTCCGTACTGTGCTGGGACATGCCAAGGTGCTGGACGAAAACGGAGAGGAGATGCACAAAAGCAAGGGCAATGCCATCTGGTTCGATGATGCCGTTGAGCGTATGGGGGCAGACGTGATGCGCTGGATTTTTGCCAGTCACAACCCAGCTAATAATCTGAACTTCGGCTACTCTTTGGCTAGTGATATTAGACGCAGATTCCTGAGACTGTGGAACTCCTACAGCTTCTTCGTCACTTACGCCAATTTGGATAAGGTGAACCCCTTAGAAGAGCACATTCCGGTGGCCAAACGCTCGCTGCTTGATCGCTGGATCACCGCCGAGCTTCAGCTTCTGATTCAAAGAACTATAGAGTATATGGATGGTTATGATGTGGCCAGCCCGGTAAGGCTAATCGACGAATTCATTGAACGACTCTCTAACTGGTATATCCGCCGCAGCCGCCGCCGTTTCTGGAAAAGCGAGAACGATTTCGATAAAATCTCTGCCTATCTCACCCTCTACGATGTCCTGGTGACCTTATGTAAGCTTATGGCCCCAGTGCTTCCCTTCTTCTGTGAGGAGCTTTACCAGAATCTGGTACGGAGTATCGACTCTTCTGCTCCAGAGAGCGTCCATCTGTGCGACTTCCCTGCCTCTGATCCAGAACTCATCGATGGGCAACTTCTGGAGGATATGGATTGGGTCATAAGGGCTGCCAACCTGGGCAGGGCAGCCAGAAACCAAGCCGCTGTGAAGATCAGACAGCCACTATCCAGCCTTTTTGTCCTCACCCCTGACGGCAAAAGCAAGAGGGCCATAAGCAGATTAGAATCCCTCCTCACAGAGGAGATCAACGTTAAACAGATTCGTTTTGCCCAGAACACAGCCGAGTTTACCACCTTGAAGGCAAAGCCCAATCTCAAGGTCCTGGGCCCAAAGTGGGGGAAGCTGACCCATAGGATAGCAGAAGCGGTAAACTCTCTAAAGCCGGAACAGGTCTGTCTGCTCTCTGAAGGTAAGGATGTCCAGGTGAAAGTGAACAGTCAACAAGTACAGCTTTCTCCAGAAGATCTTGAAATAGTTCAGGTTGAGAAGGAGAACTTAGTGGTGGAGTCTCAGGGCAACCTCACTGTAGCCTTAGACACCACCTTGACCGAAGAGTTGATGGACGAAGGTTTCGCCCGGGAGTTTGTGCATAAGGTGCAAAATATGCGAAAAGAGGCAGGATTTGAGATTGCTGACCGCATCAGAATCTATTACCAGACTACCGACAGATTAGAAAAAGCACTGAAAGCGTTTGAAGACTACATCAAGGCCGAGACCCTATGTCTTGAATTTCAGCGGGGAGAGGAGAAAGGCGAGTTGAGAGTCTCGGTTCGAATAAATAACCAACCGGCAGATATCGCAGTAGAAAGGGTCAAATGATTCTCTGCGGGCCCTGTTAAATTGCTATTATTTAACAGGGCGGGCAGTGGGAGGAGGTGAGGAGAGAATGAAGAAACAACAGTTAGAGTTTTTCAAAAAGCTCATAATGGAAAAACGAGCAAAGATATTGGAACAGATGGGCTTCCTGGAGGAGAATACTTTGAGTTCCACGGTAAAAGACTCCTCAGGGGAGCTGTCCTCCTATCCTTTCCATTTAGCCGATCAGGGCACCGACGCAGAGGAAAGGGAGAAGGCTTTTCTGTTTGCTTCTCGTGAAGGCAGATACCTCTATCATCTGGATAAGGCCTTAGAGAGAATAAAAGACGGCACTTATGGAAAGTGTCGTATATGCGGGAAAAATATCAGCATAGAGAGATTGAAGGCAGTTCCCCACGCCACTATGTGTATTGAGTGTAAATCCAAAGAAGAAAAGGGACTTTTAAAATAGCATTGATTTAGCAGATTGATTTATAATATCTGTTTGCATCAATGCTGTTTTGGGACTTTTGGGACTATTGAAAAAGCAGGGACACTGAGTTTTTGATGTACATTCCTTTCATGCTGGTGGCCGTGCTTCTGGCTGACCAGATTTCAAAACAGACAGTAGCAAAGTTGATGGTGCCGGGAGAATCCGTCTCAGTGCTGGGCAACTTCTTCCAGCTCACCTATGTGCGGAACCCCAAAGCTGCTTTCGGAGTCTCCATAGGTGGAGGTCTTTTTCATATAGTTATCTCCAGCATAGTGATTCTCCTCCTCACTATGTTGTTGTGGAAGGTGCGGAGACAAAAGGGGGGGGTGCCTGTTGCTCTCTCCTGTATCTTAGCAGGGGCCTGGGGGAATCTCATCGATAGGATTCGCTGGGGAGAAGTGATCGACTTTCTGAACCTGGGGATAGGAAGGTACAGATGGCCTGTGTTTAACTTGGCTGATTTGGCAGTAACCGCTGGCGCCCTTTTTCTGGTCTTCTCTTTCCTGGACAAAGGGGAATCTTCCCAGTGATCCTTAGTCGTTGGGTCGGTGCATTTGAACACAGGGTGACGGAGAAAGAGAGCTGGCGTTCGTTGGTGAGTGGTGAATGGTTACCAATCACCTCTCACCCTGTGCATCCCTGTGAACTTCGGGTTTATCTACTGAATTATCCTGATGATTTAGGAACACCACCGGAATCTCCCCAAATAGAATGGAAACGGGTGATATTGAGAGAAGAATTGAGTTCTCTGTGCCTTCTGGGGCCAGGGGGCAAAGGTTGGATCTCTTCCTGGCCGGTGAAAAGACAGGCTGCTCCCGCTCCCGGCTCAAGCAGCTAATCCGCCAGGGATATGTTACGGTGGATGGAAGCCCCCGAAAGGCCAGTTATGCCTTGAAGGGCGCTGAAAAAGTGGTAGTGATCATCCCTAAGCCGGCAGAACCAAGTGTAAATCCAGAGGAAATACCTCTGGATATTTTATTTGAGGACGAACACCTGTTGGTGGTGAACAAACCTGCCGGGATGGTAGTCCATCCTGCCTGTGGTAACTACTCTGGCACCTTAGTCAATGCCCTGCTCTTCCACTGCAAAACCCTCTCCGGCGTGGGTCAACCGTTGCGACCCGGGATAGTCCACCGTTTGGATAAAGACACCTCTGGCCTTTTAGTGGTGGCCAAGGACGACCAGACCCACCTGGCCTTAAGCCAGCAGCTTCAGAGCAGAAAAGTTTCCCGTCTGTACCAGGCATTCGTGTGGGGGGTGGTAGAGGAGTCGGCCGGCACCATCCAAGCCCCTGTGGGGCGTTCTCCCTCCGACCGGAAAAAGATGGCGGTCACCTGGCGACACTGCCGAACTGCCGTTACCCATTTCACTGTGGTTGAGAGATTTGATTTCATCACTCAACTCTCCCTGAAGCTGGAAACAGGACGTACCCATCAGATCAGGGTGCACCTGTCTCACATTGATCACCCTCTGTTCGGCGACCCCCAATACGGTGGGAGGAACAAAAGGCTCAAGACTCTCCCCCCTCGGTTTCGTCCCTTAGCCCAGAGTATGCTTAGGATCATCTCTCGACAGGCCTTACATGCAGCCCGCCTGGGTTTTGTTCACCCCCAGACAGGAAAGTATCTGAGGTTCGCTGCAGAGATGCCTGAAGATATGAAAAGGCTGAAGGACGCGCTCACAGCGGAACTATAGGGGCACAGCGTACTGTGCCCTTTTGTTATTGTGCTCAGCTGCATGAGGAACAACTTAAACGCCAGAAGCAGGGCCACTACACCGGTTGTTCGTCTTCCTGGAGCAGCCTATTCACTTGACGATGATCTGACCGTACCTTTTCGCCTGCGTGATCTCTTTCGATGCGGATCGAGAAATACCCGTCCGGGAGGGAATGAGCTATATTCATTCTACGAGATGCCCTTATAACAAACATCGGTTGCATTACGAAATTCACGGTGAAGATAGAAGAGAGCCGATCTCATTGGCCGGGGAACAAGCTTTGCTTTCACATTTTCTTGACCGAAGTCACAGGAAAACTTGTATCGGTACGCTTCGTTGCCAAAACGGAAAGATAACCAATGCCCCGCACCTGGTTTTTCTCCCCTTCCCCCACTGTTGTTCCACCCACTCACCCCTTCTGCTC
>CAZQSC010000146.1:0-6205 GCA_964595705.1 uncultured bacterium
AGCGAGGGGTCTGAAACAGCTTCCTGAGGCTGCCAGGGCCTATCTGGAGCGGATTGCCGAGCTGACCCAAACCAAGATATCTATTGTCTCGGTGGGGCCAAGCCGAGAACAGACTATCGAATTGTAAGACTCAACCCACAAGCAGCTTGCCGTCTTCTATTATTGTTTCCCCATCTGCTTTAAGGGTGGGCCGAAGCAGTATGCCGTCGATGTGGACTGGAGCGGTTATCTTGCCTCCCATTGAGGCGTTGTCTCCCAAGGCGAGGTGTACTGTTCCAATGGCCTTCTCGTCCTCCAGAACATTGCCGGTAAGGATAGCCTTGTCATTAGTACCTATTCCCAGCTCAGCTATGTTGTAAGCCAGCTTACCTAAGGGGGCAAGTTGGGCTTTTAACTCCTCAGCCTCAGTCTGGCCGAGAATTTCGGTCACGAAGCCGTCCTTTACCACTAATCGGATGTTCTCTTTGAGAAGTCCCAGATCAGCAATAGCCCCGTCGACCAGAATTACCCCCTGGCTGCTTCCTTCCTCCGGAGCCAGGAAGGCCTCTCCAGCAGGTAGGTTGCCAAAATCGCCCCTCTGGTGATACAGGCCAGTGTCGGCAAAGCCCTCCCTGCCCTCCACTGACATAGTTATATCTGTGCCACCAGGGGTGGTCACCTGAATCCGACGAGCCTTGGTCAGCACAGAGGCGATCTTTCTACTCCGCTGGGCTATTCTCTGGTAGTCGGCATCAAGGGTTCTTGTCATTATCTCTTCGGTGATGCCGGGAAGGGTAGCTATTCTTGCACCTCGGGAGCAGGCTTCTCGACGAGCATCGGTGTGGGTGAGGGATTTAGTGGTGGGGGCCAAAACCACATCCACACTCTTCATCAGCTCGGCCACAGCCCTGGGTGGCTCTTCACTGTGAATCTTCCTTGGAATAATTTCGGTTAGTATTGCCTCAGCACCCGAGCGCTTGGCTGCCTCCCAGAGGGCATATCCGATCTTTCTTCTGGGCTGGTCGGTGATAACTAAGACGGTTTCCCCTGGCTTGACCGCCATACATCTGGTAACGGCAACCCCTGCTGCTTTCTGTAACTGAGTCATCAGCACCTCCTTCTGGCTTTATGCTCTAACCAAGCTTTGGCAAATTCCAAGCGACAGACTCTGAATTCCAGAGAAGCCTCAGTAAGGAAAATTCAAAGGTTAGAGCATTGGAATTCCGAGATTATTCGGATTTTGTGATTTAGAAGTTATGAGCTCTGGCTATTTTAACGAAGTTTAGCTGTAAAATAGCAACTGCCCCCTCTCATTGTCAAGAGAAAAAGGGCTAAAAGTTTTAAACTTCGGGAGAGAATATGTCTCTCAAAAAAACCATAGTCCCTTTCGTCCTTGTCCTTTCTGCCAGTGGTTGTTTCTTCCCCGCTTTGGTGGAGCACACACCCTCTGTGGTCCATCAGCCAGACCCAGAGGCGATGGAGCATTTCATCTGGGCAAAAATTCTGGAATTGCAGGAGGATCACCAGGCAGCAGTGGCTGAGTTGGAAAGGGCCCTGGCATACGATCCCCACTCGGCAACTATCTGTCAGGAATTGGCCAGGGGTTATTTTGTCTCAGGTGATGAGCAGAAGGCTATGCGCTTTACCAAGCGAGCTATCCAGCTTAACCCCAACTGGGCAGAACCGCACCGATTGCTCTCACTGCTGTTCCGATTGCAAGGTGATTTAGAAGGGGCGACTAAGGAGCTGGAGACAGTGGTTAAGTTAAACCCCAGTAATCTAGAGGCCATCTATAGCCTGGCAGACATCTATCTTAAACAAGACAATCTCCATAAGGCTATAAAGCTGCTCAAAAGAGAGGCCAGACACAACCGGGGATTCCCTGATGTGCAGTTCAAATTGGCCCGTATTTATGCAGGGATAGAGAAAAGAAAACAGGCCCGGGCTTATTATCGCCAGATTCTGGCAAAAATCCCCGATTCTGAAAATGCCTGGTTGGGGTTGGGAATGTCCTTTGAGATGGAAGGCAAAAGCAAACAGGCGATCCGAGCTTACCGAAATGGACTCAGGATGATTCCCCACAGCAAGTCACTGAAACGAAGGTTGGGGCAGATCTATCTCTCAGTAGGCAGACCCCAAGAAGCAGCTTCTCAATTTGAACAAATTCGCAGACTTTTCCCCCAGGAGAGGGGAATATTCCGAGATCTGTTGATAAGCTACAACCAGATGGGAGATCAGCAGAAGTTAGAGGGGTTGGTCAAGGAGATTCGTCACAGTCGGATTAACGATCCAGATTTTTATTACTATATAGGAAAGGCCTTTGTAGAAATTGGAGATTTTGCCCTTGCTGGGGAGATGTTCCAGAGGGCAGCTACTCTGGGCAATTACGGCTGGATAGGTGCGGGTTATGCCTTCATCCAGGCGGGAAACTTCCCCAAGGCCTGTGAAGTCCTGTTGAAGGCGGCGACGGATATGCCGGAAAACGCCCAGATATTCTATCTGCTGGGGATATCCTTGGAGAAGATAGGAGCGTGGACCGAGGCCGTTTCGACCTTTCGCAAGGCAGTTGAGCTTGACCCCCAAAATACTGACTTCCTCTTCCAATTGGCTGCCTGTTTGGAACAGACCGGTCTGTTCAACGAAGCGGTAAGAGAGTTTGAGACGCTTTTAACAGTTGACCCTGACCATGCCTTCGCCCTGAACTATCTTGGTTACATCTTTGCTGACAAGGGGATCAGATTGGAGGAGTCGGTGCGATTGCTCAAGAAGGCAGTGGCTCAACAGCCGGACAATGGCAATTTCCTTGACAGCTTAGGATGGGCCTACTACCGTTTAGGAAAACTAAAGCAAGCCGAGGAACTTATGGCCAAGGCCGCTAAGCTGGAGAAAGACAATGCCGTCGTTTTTGAGCACCTGGGCGAGGTGTGCTTTGCGCTCGGCAAACTTCAGGAGGCCAAACTTTATTGGAAGAAATCCCTCCAACTTGACCCGGAGAACCAGGAGGTTAAAAGAAAACTGGGCAAGATACCCAATGATCTATGAAAGACTATGAAAGAAAAGGCGAGTATACTACTTTTCCTACTATTCTTTGCTCTTCTAATCTCCTCTGGATGCATCCGCAGGGCAGAGCTTCTCCGGACTCCAGTAAGAGAGGTCTCCGCCGCCCAGATAATAGTCGCTTTGGAGAACAACCGCTCTGCCCTCAAATCTTTCTGGGGAAAAGCAAGAGTCCACCTACAAAACTCTGGTTCGATAACGGTTCAACCGATTACCCAGAGATTGTTGGTCGGCATTTTATTTAAGTCCCCCGCCCAGATGAGAGTGGAGGTGTATGGAGCTTTGGGGACAAAAATACTTGCCTTCGTTCAGAGAGGCAGCCAGTTGGACGTCTTTTTGCCCAAGAGTAAACTGCTGCTCACTGGAGATGTTGAAACAGATCCATTAGCACATGCCACCGGGATCGAGGCCCTCCCTGAGATAATACTCGAGACATTTGGATTTTACCAGTTCCACTCCCAGGACCTGATAAGCTTCCAGAGGAGAGGGGATAAATATATAATTTCCCTTCAGAGAAACGGTCGCAGAGAAAGATATTGCGTAGATGGAAGAACCCTTCAGGTAGTGCAAAAGGAGGTATTCAACCCAGAAGGCAGACTACAGAGAAGGGCGATATTCAAAAATTATGTGAGAATAAGCGGAATCAATTTGCCCCGGCAGGTGGAGCTTTTCTCCGATGGATTCCGAATTAATGTAAAATTTATCCGTCAGAAGGTTAACTTAAAGATAGCGGAGGAGAAGTTTAAACTCAAGGTGCCAGCAGATACCCAGCGGGTTTCAATATAACCTTGGGCAGGAGATTTAACCCTGGGTCTGGGGTTTTCTACTGATATAGATTTCGACAGTTCCGATAAATCAAGTGTGTTTGATTCGTAGAAAGTCCCAGAATAGTCCCTTTCCCTTGGAGGAAGAGCTGGGGTGAGGGTGAAGGTCTTGGTATTTCAATTATTTTTCTCCCCTTCTCCTCTGTTTCTTCCTCACAGGGGAGAGGAAATGCAACTTTTTACGAACGGATCACTATAGTAAGAAGGGCTGAATTGAATATGACGAGAGGAAAGGCATTTACGGTTATCTCTGTGTGTCTGTGGCTTCTCAGGGCCTCTTCTGGGTTTGCTCTCCCTAACCAGGTGGACTACCGAATAGAGGTAACCCTGGACACAGAGAGACATCTGTTGAGAGGAGAAGAGGTAATCGATTTTGTCAACTGCACCGGAGCTGCCTTAGAGGAGTTTTACCTGCATCTTTACCCCAATGCCTACCGGGAAGGGAGTCTATTTTTCCGGGAACTCCAGCAGGCCGGCAACGATCTGGATATCCTCTATCCGGCAGGAAGAAAAGAGGGTTACATCCAAATCCACTCCTTAGTGATCAGAGGGGAGGAAGTGACCGACTATCACATTGACGACACTATTATGCGCATTGAGCTGAAGCCGCTTTTGAAAGCCAACGAAGGGATACAACTGAGACTTAGGTTTACGGTGAAGGTGCCGGAGATATTCTGGCGGCTTGGCCATCACCGAGGGAATTACCACATTGCCCAGTGGTATCCGAAGGTGGTCGTCTTTGATAAAAATGGCTGGCATCCCGATAAGTACCATTTTCTGGGAGAGTTCTATGGAGATTTCGGCTCCTACACTGTGAGCATTACCCTGCCGGGGGATATGGTGGTGGGTGCCACTGGTCAGCTGGTGGAGGAGATAGACCATCCCCAAGGGACCAAGACCTGGGTCTGGCAGGCGGAAAATGTCCATGATTTTGCCTGGGTAGCGGATAAGAACTATCGGGAGACACTGGCACAGTGGGGAAATGTTACTGTTCGGTCTCTTTACTTTAAGGGGCATAAAAAGGGTGGTGAACGGGCAGCCAGATGTGCACGGGAGGCAATTGCATATTTTAGCCAGAAATACGGCGAATATCCCTACTCCACCTTAACTGTCTGTGAAAGCCACATCGGGGGAATAGCGATGGAATATCCCACCCTCATTATGTTGCCTCCTGTTTTATCCTACCAACTCCCATCCTTTTTCACCATAGTAGAGGCGGTAACCGTCCACGAGGTCGCCCACCAGTGGTGGTACGCAGCAGTGGGTAACAACGAGCTGGAAGAGGCCTGGTTAGATGAAGGGTTTGCTACCTATTCAGAGATGTGCTATATAGAAGACAAATATGGCAAAAACAACAGCTTCATTAATCTACCACGGCGGCTTAGCTTTCTGAAGATATTCCACCTCGACGACTGGCGTAGCAGCTTTTATAAAAGCTGGATCACCCTCACCTTGGAGGGGCGAGAGCAGAAGCTACTTTGCCCTGCCTATGAATTTGAATATCCAGATGTCTACAGCCGAACTGTTTACCACAAAGGGGCGGTAGTGCTTGCTATGCTGGAGAACCTGGTGGGGAGGGAGGTGTTCAGTGAGATTATGCGCATCTATTTTGAGAGATATAAGTTTAAAAACGCTACTACCGAGGATTTCCAGGCCGTGGTTGAAGAGGTCAGCCAAACGGATTTGGATTGGTTTTTCCAGCAGATGCTTTATACCACCCGGCAGTGCGACTTTGTGCTGGAAAGGGTGAGAGTCCGCAAAGCTTCAGCAGGGGGATATCTGACCGAGGCAATAATAAAACAGGCAGGAGATGCTGAACAGATGCCGGTAGAGGTGATGGTGAAGCTTGAAGACGGGGGGAGACTGGTTAAAAGATGGAATGGTAGAGGGAAAAGGGGGATAGTCACCTTTGAGACCCCGAATCCCGTCAAGGAGGTCCTTATCGATCCTCACAATTGGACTCTCGATGTCAACCGTCTTAATAACCGACGCTTTCCTAAGGTTGCCTTCCATCCGCTCTTCAGCTTTCCCTATACGGACAGGTATTTGGTAACTTACTACCCAAAGGTTGGCTATAGTGACACCGATGGTTGGTTAGGTGGGGTGGGCAGCAGGATAGAAGATCCTTTTGGCCATAGGTTGAGTTTCTCTACTGCCTACATCTTTAAAAAAGATCAGGTAGTTTACAATGCCGTTTTCTTTTCTCCTATCTATAAATGGGGCAATCGCCTTTCTCATTTTGAGTTTAGAGTTACCGATGACAGACATACCCGCAGCCAGAGGATCACCCTGGTGCCGGTGTTGGTGGATTACAAGAGGTACTGGCGGCATTTTTTCACCCTTGA
>CAZQSC010000147.1:0-6159 GCA_964595705.1 uncultured bacterium
CTTCAGCACAGCCCGCCGGTTCTTGGCCTCGTTCATATCGATAAAATCTATGACAATAATTCCTCCGATATCCCGCAACCTAAGCTGTCTGGCAATCTCCCGGGCCGCCTCCAGGTTGATCTCCAGGGCCGTCTTCCCCTGGTCTGTCCTGCCCACATATCTGCCGCTGTTCACATCAATAGTCACCAAGGCCTCAGTGTGGTCGATGATCAAATAGGCACCCTTTTTCAACCACACTCTTCTATCCCAAGTCTTTTCTATCTCTTGCTCTATCTTGAAGGCATCGAATATGGGGACCTTTTCCTCGTACAATTCCACTTTGGAACACAGCTGGGGAGAGACAGAGCGGAGATAGGCCACAATCTGTTTATATTCCCGCTTAGAATCTACCACTACCCGATCGACATCATCGGTGAACAGGTCTCTGATCAGACTGGAGGTCATCCCCATCTCTCGGTGAAGCAGAACCGGAGCTTTGGCCTTCTGAGCTCGTTTATAGACCTTGTTCCAGACCTTAAGAAGATTTCTTATGTCTCCTTCCAGCTCGGTCTTCCCCTTCTTCTTGGCAACAGTCCTGACGATGACTCCAAAGCCGTCGGGCCTTATCTCTTGGGCTATCCTCTTCAGACGTCTTTTCTCCGTCCAGTCAACAATCTTCCGAGAAACTCCAATACGGTTATCATTGGGCAGGAGTACAGCGAATCTTCCCGGCAGAGAGATCTCTGTGGTCACCCGTGGACCTTTGGTGCCAATGGGCTCCTTGGTAATCTGTACGATGATCTCCTGTCCCTGTTGGAGGTGCTGCCCGAATGCCGGTGTCCGGGGCCGCTCTGCATCCACCTCAAACTCGAACATATGGCCCTCTTCTACATCACCCAGAGGTAAAAATGCACTTTTCTCTAAGCCAATGTTGACAAAGGCCGCTTGCATTCCAGGCAAAACCGACTCGACCACTGCCTTGTAGATGTTACCGACCGTCCTCTGCTTCTCCGGCCGCTCTACTAAAACCTCCATAACTTTCTGGTCTTCCAGAATGGCGATGCGAGTCTCATAGACACCGACATTGATTATTATCTCAGTAGCCAAATTTATATCACTTCCATTGGACTAATAAGTTTCCCATTTCTATCCACATATAGAGCAGTGCGACCGATATCTAAGGAAAGCACCTTCTCCCGAGGCCAGCCGAGCAGACACTCCAGCACCTCTGTGGGGCGGACATCGTTGTTGCTGCCGATCAGAAGCAGCATCCGGAGCATAGGAACACCTGTAGGAGAGGAAAGCAGCGAAATTTCCTTAATGCCAGCTTTTATGTCTATCTCCCTCACCGATCCTCCCCTCTCCCGCTGAACAGAAAGGGCTTCATCACTTTGGAACTTCTGAATTGCCTGTTTCAGCTCCTCAATATCCAGTTCTGGTCCCAGCTTGACAGTGTACTCAGCTAAGTTTATTATTTTGTTCAAGGACTCTGCTTTGCTAAAGATGGGTCTCTCCTCCAAGATATCCACTCCCGTAGGCAGTGCCAGGGTCAGTTTATCTTTAACACTCTCCAACCAGGGCTGGGCAAACTGAAGGTCCACATACTCAGCCCTGCTGGTTATTCCCAGGCTCAAAGGCGGTCCAAAAGCTATTTTGGGACGGGGGTGAAACCCCCGAGAGTAGTCAATAGGAAGCCGGGCCATCCTTACAGCTCGATGGAACATTTCCACCAGGTCCAGATGCCCTAAGAATTTCAGTTGTTGCCCCTTAGCATATTTGAGTCTCACCCTGGTTTTGGCTATCTGGACAAAGGTTGTTTTCCTCTTTTTCCTCCGTCCAAACAGAGCAGTCTCTTTTGCCTCCTCTTCCGGCCCGGGACTTCGGGTTGCCTCCTCAGAAGCAGAAAGAAGCCTATGCTTCATCCTCAGTTGGGCAGGAAGGCCGCATCCCACACAGCCAGTCCGACAGTCGGGGGTCTGCTCCGGAACGGAGGCCCTCTCTCGCTCCTTCCTCAAGAATTCCCTTGTCACTCCCGGAGAGATATGGTCCCAGGGCAAGGGAGCATCAAACGGCCTTGCTCCCACCTCCTTGTAGGGGTCAATACCTACTTTCTGAAAGGCCTCCATCCAGCGCTGGAAGTCGAAAGAGTCAGTCCAGCCGTCAAACTTGGCCCCATTCTTCCATGCCTCCCACAAAACCTGGGAGAGCTTTCTTTCTCCCCGGGCGAAAACCGCCTCTATGAAGGACACCTCTGGCTCTCTCCATTTCAGCCGCACACTTTTCCAGTGAATGCGGTCACGCAGGTAATAAGACTTTTTCTTAAGCTGCTCCAGGCTGTCTTGTGCATCCCACTGGAAAGGGGTGTGGGGCTTGGGAGAAAACGGAGAGATACTGAGATGTAGCCCTTTTCCTCCTTGTTGTCTGCCGATGTAGACGATCTTTCTGACCAGCTCCACTATCCCATCTAAGTCTTCGTAAGTCTCGGTGGGAAGCCCGATCATAAAATAGAGCTTGACTGATCCCCAACCAGCGGAGTAAGCAGTCCTAATGGTCTCCAGAAGCTCTTTTTCATCCAGGTTCTTGTTGATCACCTCTCTGAGCCTCTGGGTTCCAGCCTCAGGGGCGAAGGTCAGGCCGGTCCTGCGAATCCCCTGAATCGACCGGGCCAGCTTCAGGGTAAAATTGTCCATCCGGATAGAGGGAAGAGAGAGGACCAGTCTCCTGGAAGTCAGCAAAGGGCCAAGCTGAGAAAGAAGCTGACCGAGCCTACTGTAATCAGATGTAGAAAGAGATAGCAGCGACACCTCCTCCCAACCAGAGGCGTCGATCCCCTTCCTGACCTGCTCTACCAGATCGGCCACCGGCCTTTCCCGCACCGGCCGATAAGTCATCCCCGCACTACAGAAACGGCACCCACGGGTACACCCCCTCATAATCTCCACTGACAGGCGGTCGTGAGTGATCTGAGTCAAAGGCACCAGAGGGCGAAAGGAGTAATTATCCCTCTTCAAATCGGCAACTCTGGCCAAGATGTGCTCAGGGGCTACAGGATCGGCTGGAAAAATCCCTTTGAAGTTGCCTTCACCGTCGTACTCTGCTCGGTAGAGAGCGGGGACATATACTCCTTCTATTTTTGCCAACTGCCGGAGCCTTTCGGATCTGCTTACCCCCTTGGTCGCCTGTAGGGAGTCGATGATCTCCCCTATTGCCTCTTCCCCATCGCCGATGACGAAAGCATCGAAAAAATCTGCTAAAGGCTCTGAATTAAAAGCGCAAGGCCCACCTCCTAGCACCAGAGGGTCCTGCTCACCCCTCTGTCTTGCCCACAGGGGTATCCCCGCCATATCCAGCATATTAAGGATGTTAGTGTAATTCAACTCATGCTGAAGGGTGAATCCCACTATGTCGAAACAGCGAAGCGGAGTGGCTGACTCCAAAGAGAATAGCGCGATCCCCTCCTGCCGCATCAGCCTTTCCATATCTGGCCAGGGGGCGAATGTCCTTTCAGCCAGCGCATCTGGCCGTTTGTTAACGATATGGTAAAGAATATGAAATCCGGTATAGGATTGGCCAATTTCATAGACATCTGGGAAGGCCAGCACCAATTTGGTCTTTACCAGAGAGTGATTTTTGCGGATGACATTTAACTCATTGCCCAGATATCTGGCTGGTTTGGATACTAACGGCAGAATCCTCTCTATTCTTGCTCTCAATTCGCTCATATCTTCAGGATTCTCAGACGAGGCCAGATTCGGAAAAACACCGATCAACCGAAAAAATGATGATTGATCCTCTCGTAAGAAGTGGTATATCCACTCCCCTGGGGGAGGGGACAAAGGGGAGGGGGAAGAAAAACTCCTTGAAATATCAAGACTTTCACCCTCACCCCGACCCTCTCCCTCCAAGGGAGAGGGAGCATTTTGGACTTTTTACGAGTCAATCATGACTGCCTAAGCTTCAAAAAGTTCAAAGATTGTCTAAAATTTTCAGATCTAAATGAGCCCTTCTGAAAGCTCTTTGCCCCTGTGGAGAGCTTTTTCGTTCAGTTCCAATAGTTCCCATCGCCTCCGGGGCAGCACAGATTTAAGGCTTTGAATAACTGTGGACAGGGCGACAATCCCGGTTTTGCCCACTAAGGCACCCAGCATAATCATATTTGCCACCCTCAAGTTCCCCAGTTGGCTGGCAAGCTCAGTGGCCTGGACTCTGAACACATCCAGATCGCTGCGCTGGGGGGCGCAGCAGACCAACGACTGGTTGATAAAGAGTTTGCCCTGAGGAATCACCTGAGGTTCGAACTTTACCAGTGAGGGCTCGTTCATTGCCACTAAGATATCCGGCCGGGTTACTACCGGGGAGGCAATCTCCTCAGAGGAGACGACCACAGAGCAGTTAGCAGTCCCCCCTCGCATTGCCGGCCCGTAAGAGGGGAAGAAGGTAACCTGTTTTCCCTCTTCCATTCCGGCGTGGGCCAGAAGAGTTCCCATCAGGACAACCCCCTGGCCTCCGTGACCTGAGATGATAAGTTTGGTTTCCATAGTGATAGAACTCTGCTAAGTGTTGAGAACTTGAAAATCTCAGATTAGGCAATCACCAGGTCGCCTGTTGAAAATGGAAAAGGGCGAGATAGAATCTTCCTCTCTTTCTCAACTCGTCTGCATCTTCAAACTCGTCCGTTGCCTGGGTGAACCACCTTACGTATTCCTCTTCATACGGCTTTTTCATAAACGACTCTTCCTGTGTTCACTATTTTCCGTAAGAAGCTGTTTATTGGAAGCATCTCTCTGAACTCTTTCAAGTTATAGACAATGATGTCGGAGGCAATTTCTCGTTCCACGCTCCCATAAACCAACTTCATCCATTCTTTCCCACTCATTGTAGACGGCATAATTACAAGCAAATCCAGATCACTATATACATCTATATCTCCCCTGGCGAGCGAACCGAAAAGGATGACTTTCAACGCGCCGAGACCTTTTAGCTGACTCACAATTGAATCTAATGAGGTGTGTAATCTTGTGTTCCTCTCTTCCTTCCTTTGCAAGATCTCCTTGAGTTTAGACATTTAGATTACCTCAGTTAGTTTTTCTGCCCTTAGATAGCCACTTCTGTTCCAAATGTCTCAACCACTGGCGACTCGGCATTTGATACCTGTTGACCAGAGATTTCAGTGTAAAAAGCAACGGCAGAGTTCACCTTGATCAGGATTTTCTTATATATATCGCCTTCACCAGCAACAACTCCTTTTTTCATACTGCCCTCACCTCCCTGCTATATTTTTAAACTCTCCTAACGGGAAGTAAGGAACCATCTTCTCCTTGATCCACTCCATTGCCTCTGCTGGGCTGAGACCCCAATTAGTCGGACAGGGCGAGAGCACCTCTACCATTGAGAATCCCAACCCCTCCATTTGGACCTCAATTGCCCTACGGATAGCCTTTTTGGTCTTCCTCACATTTGCCGGAGAGTTCACCGTAGTTCGCACCAAGTAGGCAGAGCCGTCCAAAGTAGCCAGGAGCTCACACAGACGAAGCGGATAGCCATCCCTCTTAGGGTCTCTTCCCAGAGGGGTAGTGGCCGTCTTCTGGTTGATCAGGGTCGTTGGTGCCATCTGGCCCCCGGTCATCCCGTAGACGCCATTATTGACAAAGACCATAGTGATATTCTCCCCCCGGTTGGCGGCGTGAATCACCTCGGCAGTTCCAATGGCAGTCAGACCGCCATCACCCTCGTAGCCGATGATAATATGGTCGGGCAGGGCACGTTTCAAACCGGTAGCCACCGCTGGGGTTCGGCCGTGAGCCGGCTGAACCATATCAAAATCCAGATAAAGGTCCAGATAGATGGCACAGCCCACCGGCGGAAGACCTATGGTTCGCTCCCTGATCCCCATTTCATCCACTACCTCGGCCACTAACCGCTGGATTATGCCATGCCCACACCCTGGACAATAGTTAGTAGATACATCTCGAAAGGTCGCCGGTCTCCTGAACACCTTTGCCATCGGCTTCTCCATATCCTTTTACAGTAACTGGTTCCTCATCTACAGTGAGATCATCGTAACATCTTATAAAAACATTTATTGCATTGATTTAAACAGATTCTGTCTAAATCTGTCTATTCTGCTGAACTTTCACAAAAATATTACAATTGGAGACATAAGCGACGGAACTTCTTTAT
>CAZQSC010000148.1:0-6154 GCA_964595705.1 uncultured bacterium
GCTGATCTGGCAGTTTCTGATCCGGCTGCTTTCTCTGCCCTGGTGGAAAAGGCAAAGATGTACCTGTAATTCAGCTATCGCTTTTTCCCGAAAAGCTTTGCTCGGGGATATTTGATATTTGTAGCGGAGGTCTTTAGACCTCTACAGATGGCGACCTGAAGCTCGCCGCTTAACAGCACAGTGACTCTTCACGGCGAAATATGATCGATAAGATCGCTGAAATCAAAGATTCGGCAATACAAGAGATCGAGAGCTGTTCTAATATTGACCAGTTGAACCAGCTCAAGGTGAGATACCTGGGAAGGAAGGGAGAGCTGACCAATATACTCCGTTCCATAGGGAAGCTTTCCGTCCAGGAGCGACCAGTGGTGGGCAAGGCGGCCGGTGAAGCCAAGGCCTTGATCTCTCAAAGACTGCAGGAGGCTTTCTCTTCCCTGGCAGCAAAACAACAGGGTCCAGAGGAGTTCTTCGACATCACCCTGCCTGGCCGGAGGCCTTCAGTAGGCAAGAAACACCCCCTGACTCAGGTGATAGACGAGATTGTGAGGATTTTCCACGGGATGGGCTTCTCGGTTGCCGAAGGCCCTGATGTGGAGACTGAATACTACAACTTCGACGCCTTGAACACCCCTGCTGACCACCCCTCCCGAGATATCCAGGATACTTTCTACTTAAAGAGCGGAGAGCTGTTGCGAACGCAAACCTCTCCGGTACAGATCAGGGTGATGGAGAAACAGCGCCCTCCAGTTCGTATTATCGCTCCAGGAAGGTGTTACCGCAGAGATAACCCCGATGCCACCCATTCTCCCAATTTCCACCAGGTGGAAGGACTCTATGTGGACACAGACGTGACTATGGCCGACCTTAAAGGGGCCCTCACTGTCTTTGCCCAGCAACTGCTCGGCAAAGAGGTGAGAGTCCGTTTTCGTCCCCATTTTTTCCCCTTCACCGAGCCTAGTGTGGAGTACGATTTCTCCTGTACTGCCTGTGAAGGAAAGGGATGCAGCCTCTGCAAGGGAACTGGGTGGATGGAGATCTCCGGTGCCGGCATGGTTGACCCAGCAGTCTTCGAGGCTGTCGGATACGATCCAGAGAGATATTCCGGATATGCCTTCGGAATGGGAGTGGAGCGCATCGCTATGGTGAAATACGGGATCGACGATATCCGACTCTTCTACGAAAACGACCTGCGATTTCTTCAACAGTTTTGAGCGCGCATTCAACCACCAAGGCACGAGGACACGAAGGAAATCAGAGGATTTATTATATTTAATCTTGGTGCTTTAGTGTCTTCGTGGCTGCACTGTCGCGGTGCTTAAATAACAAGAAAGATCGACTTGTAAAAAATCAGATATCCCCTCTCCTTTTTTACCAGTCGACGAGAAAGAATTCCACAGATGAGAGTCTCTTACAACTGGCTGAAAGAATATGTCCCTTTCGATCTGACACCTTTCCAGTTAGCCGAACGGCTGACAATGGCCGGCCTGGAGGCAGAAGGTGTCGAAGAGGTCGGCAAACAGTGGGAGGATATTAAAGTTGGCAGGGTGCTCTCTACACAGAGACATCCTGAGCTTGCCCACCTCTCCATCTGCCAGGTAGAGGTAGGAGAAGAGAAGCTGTCGGTGGTCTGTGGTGCTCCTAATGTGAAGCAGGGACAGAAGGTAGCCGTTGCCCCAGTTGGCACTCGATTGCCAGACGGTACTGTCATTAAGACAAGAAAGTTCAAAGGGATAGAATCCCAGGGTATGATCTGCTCGGAGGCAGAGCTGGGACTGGGAGAAGATAAAGCTGGGATAATGGTGCTTCCTGCCGATGCCCCTGTGGGAAGATCACTGGCCGAGGCGTTGGGACTTGTCGATTTTGTTCTCGATCTGGAAGTTACCCCTAATCGTCCTGACTGGATGAGCGTAGTCGGGGTGGCCCGGGAAATTGGCGCCATAACTGGTAGCTGCCTCAATCGGCTCGACTACACCCTTAAAGAGGATTCATCCAGGGTAGAAGAATTTGCCTCGGTAGAGATAGAAGACGCTCAGGCTTGTCCACGATATTCAGCCCGAGTATTAACTGATGTTAAAGTCGCCCCTTCTCCTCTCTGGCTCAGGAGGAGATTAGAAAACGCTGGGCTCAGACCAATTAACAATATTGTTGATGTAACCAACTATGTGCTGCTGGAGCTGGGACACCCGCTCCACGCCTTTGACTTAGACAAGATAAAAGGCCACCGGATCATAGTCCGGCGGGCCAGGGAGAGTGAGGGACTTGTCACTCTTGATTCTGTCCCCCGCCAGTTGGGACCTGAGGTTTTAGTGATCGCTGATAGAGAACGACCCATTGCCCTGGCAGGGATAATGGGAGGAAGCAACACCGAGGTATCCGAGACAACGACCAGGGTACTGCTGGAGAGCGCCTATTTCGACCCCAAGGTGGTTCGAAAAGGGGCAAAGAGCCTGGGGGTCTCCACCGAGGCCTCACAGCGTTTTGAGCGAGGAGCCGACTACAGCGCCACCGTCAGGGCCTTAGATAGAGCAGCAGGGCTGATTGCCGAAATCGAGGGAGGAACTGTAATTCCAGGAGTTATTGATGGTTACCCAAAGAAGCTCACGCCTCCAACCCTGAGGCTGCGAACTGAACGGGTGAGGAGGGTTCTTGGGATTCGGATCCCCAAGCAGCAGGTGGAGGGGATTATCCGCTCCCTGGGGTGTGAAGTCGCCAAGGATGAGGATGCTCTGGAGGTGAGGCCCCCCAGCTTTCGACCCGATCTGACTCGGGAGATAGACCTGATTGAAGAGGTGGCTCGGATATTCGGTTACGATCGGATCCCTACTGCAGAGAGGGCTTTTGGTAACCTTGGAGTCGAAGAAGCACCTCAGCACCTGTTGATTGAACGTATCAGAGATCTTTTGATAGCCTCGGGACTGACCGAAGTGGTCACCTCCAGTCTGGTCGATCCTAAGGTCTTGCGAACTGTCGAGCCTGATACAGAACCGGTCTGCCTCTCCAATCCTGCCAGCCGGGAGATGTCCGTCCTGCGCTCTACCTTGGTTCCCAGTCTGCTGGAGGTGGTTTGCTGGAATCTGAACAGGAAGGCTCAGGCGGTAAAGATATTTGAGATAGGGAAGGTTTTCTTCCCCGGAGGAGATTCGGCCACCGAGGAGAGGCTTAAGATCGGAGGGGCACTGGCCGGGCGGAGAAGAGAACGCCACTGGCAGCAGAAAGACTGCCAGGTGGACTTTTTCGACATTAAGGGCATCTTAGAAACAGTTATAGAGGAAATAACCTCTGGCAAACCAACCGTAAGGGCTTTCTGCTGCTCCTGTTATCAACAAGGGGAAGCGGCCCAACTCCTACTGGATGACGATGTCCTGGGTACCTTCGGTAAGGTGGCCCCCCAGGTTTTGACCCGGTTTCAGATCAAACAGCCGGTCTATATTTTCAGCTTAGAATTTGACAACCTCCTGCGACACTGGCAGAGGGAGAAAAAATTCCGTCCCCTGCCTAGATATCCTGCTGCCCAGCGAGATATCGCTGTGGTGGTGAATGAGCAGGTAGAGGCAGAGCAGATAATTCGTACCATTGGGGCTGTTAATACCCACCTAATTGAGTCGGTGGAGCTGTTTGATATCTACAAGGGAGATCAGATCCCCAGAGGGAAAAAGAGCCTCGCCTTCTCCCTCACCTTCCGCTCTGCTGAAACCACCCTCTCAGAGGCGAAAGTGGAAAGACTTTTCCAGAAGATAGTGGAGGAACTGAAGAGGGAATTTGATGCCCAACTCCGCTCCCAAGGGTAGACTCTCCGACAGCGGTCTACAATACAGAAAGGGAATAAACTATGGGATTAGAAGCCTTAGACCATTTAGAGATAAAGATCAAACAAGCAGTAGAGTTAACTCAACACCTGTGGGAGGAAAACAGGAGTATCTTGCAACAAAATCAAGAGCTACAGGACTGCCTGGAGAGATGTAACCGTGAACTGGAGAAGTTGCGATCAGAGAACCAACAACTCAGGCAGCAATACGCTCCTTTAGCTGAAAAGAAAGAGAAAATAAGGGCTCAAATAGAAAAGATGCTTGCCAGAGTTGACTCGGTGGCATCTTAGGTTTTCCAGTGGACTGAAGAAGATTTTCTGTAAGCGGAGAACTCTTTGCTGATGTTGCCTACTATGAACAGTGGTAAAATGAATCCGGACTTCACTGAAAGCTCGCCTCAACAGAATTCGGTAACTGTGAGCATATTAGGGACTGAATATCTGATAAAGGGAGATGCTGATCCAGATTATATCCGGAAGATGGCTCGCTATGTTGATGATAAAATGAGGGAGATAGAAAAGGTTTCCTCTGGCGGGTCATCACTGGTTAAGATAAGTATACTGGCTGCCTTGAGCATTACTGATGAGCTATTCAGAGAGAGGGCAGAGAAACAGAGTCTAATGTCAGGGATAGATAGAAAAGCCACAGAACTTACCCGACTGCTTGACCAACAGATGGGCAAGATAATAAAAGTCGGCAATTAAGTAGCGGATTACCTGGATAAAGCCCCCTGTAGGGTTGGGGAATAAAACCCAGAGCTTTCCGGGTAGTTCAGTGAAGTTTGCTTAAGAGTTCCCCGCTTCCGTTGGCGAATGGAGTCCGCGAGATTATAGCATCTCGCAGAGAGCAAAAGCCACGAGTCGGGGATTTTTTATATATTAAGGAGGTAGATGGATATGCTTGCGAATCAAGTACATATATGGATTGGTAGCCTACCTGTGATTGGCATAGGAGCTTTTATTGCAGGCTGGATAATCAACAGCAGGATGGGTCAGAGTAAGGTTGCTAATGCCAATGCCTTTGCCGAGAAGATAATTAGTGATGCAAAGAAAGAGGCCGAGAACATAAAGAAGACAGGATTATTGGAGGCCAAAGAAGAGTGGCACAAGGCGGAAATACAGTTTCAAGCGGACACCCAGCGCAAAAGGGAAGAACTGCAGAGATTAGAGACTCGAATAGCAGAACGGGAACGGGAGCTGGACAGGAAGGCGGATATCCTATCCAGCCAGGAGAAAGGCCTGAAGGAATGGGAACGGGAGCTGGCGGGTAAAGAGAAAAGGTTGAAGCTCAAAGATCAACAGCTCTCTTCCATAATCAAAGAGCAGAATGCAAAGTTGGAGCGGATTGCAGGGATGAGTGCAGAAGCAGCTAAGAAGCTGCTGATAGCCAACTTGGAGCAAAAGGCCAAAAAAGAGGCCGCCCGAATGGCTAAAGAGATAAAAGACCAAGCCATCAGAGAGGCGAACAGAGAGGCAAAAGAGATTATTACCCGCGCCATCCAACGCTGCGCCACCGACCATACAGTGGAAACCACTGTCTCGGTTGTGCCCCTGCCTAACGATGAGATAAAGGGAAGGATCATCGGACGGGAAGGCAGAAATATCCGCTCCTTTGAAAACGCCACCGGAGTGGATGTCATCGTGGATGATACCCCCGAAGCGGTGATCCTCTCCGGGTTTGACCGAATCCGAAGAGAGATCGCCCGCATCGCCCTGGAGAAATTGATAGCCGACGGAAGAATCCACCCGGGGCGAATCGAAGGTGTGGTGGAGAAGACGAAAAAAGAGATGCAAGAGATGATCAGAGAAGCCGGAGAACAGGCAGCCTTTGAAGTAGGGATTCAAAACCTGCATCCTCAGTTGATTATGTTCTTAGGAAAACTGAAATATCGCACCAGCTACGGACAGAATGTGTTGCAACACAGCAAAGAAGTGGCCTATCTTGCCGGCTTGATGGCCTCTGAGCTGGGCTTAGATGTCGCCGTAGCCAAACGGGCTGGCCTGCTTCACGATATAGGCAAGGCAGTAGACCATGAGGAAGAGGGCACACATACCCAAATCGGTTTGGAATTAACGAAGAAGTACAATGAAAGCCCCATAGTGCAGAATGCTGTCGCTGCTCACCATGAAGATGTTGAGCCCATATCTGCTATCTCCATTCTGGTCCAGGCTGCTGATGCCATCTCAGGAGCCAGGCCAGGGGCCAGAAGGGAGACCCTGGAAGGCTATATTAAGCGATTAGAGAAATTAGAAAGTATAGTCGATTCCTTCGAAGGGGTGGAAAAGTGCTACGCCATCCAGGCGGGCAGAGAGATAAGGGTGATAGTCAACAGTGAGGTAGTCGATGAC
>CAZQSC010000149.1:0-6097 GCA_964595705.1 uncultured bacterium
CCAGGGGCCTATTCCCGCTCGGGAACCCTATGCCATCCTATGCTACTATATTCCGGTAGTTAAAGATACATTTTCCAGATTTTTTATGAAATTTTATATAGTAAGATAAGAGATTTTCAGGAAAATGTCAAGGGGATTGTGAAGGTTCATAGTTCAAGGTTTAGTGATTGGAATCCTTGAGGTGACGGATAAAGCCGAGGATGAGCTTCTTGACGGTGACCGCTTGCTGATATATTCTATCAAACTGCTGCTTGTCCAAATATCCCTGATCCAAAGCTACATACAGGTGTGACTGGACCTCGCTGGCAGAACGAAGGGCATAGCCCAAAAACTTGATAAACTCTGGATTGGACCGGCTGTCAAATCCTTCCGCAATGTTGGCCATTATGGAGGCCAATGCCCTCTGAACCTGGTCCCTAAGGCCGTAGTCCTTAGAAAACTGCCCTTCCTTGGTGGCGCCGTAGATTATCTCCGTGAGCTTTCTGGCCTCCTGCCAGCCCCGTTAAATGGATAGCCAGTCTTTTAAGGGTATAGTCATGCGCACTTGAACTTCAACATCAGACCGTAGCAGGGCTCTCCAGAGCCCTATTCTATCGGCGTCTGGAGACGCCTCCTACGCCTTCTCGCAAGGCAGAATGTAGGAAATCAGGAACGCATGACTATAGCCCTCTTATTTTCCCAGTCTTGACTACAATGTGATGTGACATCTTCCTGGTCATTTAACAGAGCTAGGCTTCGATGTCTTCGAATTTCGTCAGTTTCATGATCTAATGTCCAAAGTCCAAAGTCTTTTAGACATTGGACATCGGACTTTAAAGTACGGACGCCTCAACTACGACTTTCAACTCAGTTCCTCCGGGGAGCGGGTAACATACCTCAGTTAAGCAGCATATCGCCGGACCTCGAAGCTAACGCCGGAGTTAACCGCCTCCTCGGCCATCCTCATCAGATGATTTGTCACCTCAGCCGATACATATTCCTCTCCGCAATTTCCACAGATTTGAGCGGGGACGTTCTGAAAAACGATCGTCACTCCCTTCCGTTCCAAGGTAACGGTAGCATAACCTTCACGGGTTTCCCCCTTCTTGCACATAACACATCTCATGGTTTTCTCCTCCTGCGGAAGTTATCTCTCCAGAGTGAAGGGTCAGGCTGGTAGGCCGTAACTACAATCCCCATGCTTTCTTCCTCATTTACAGCAAGCACTACATGAATAGGGCGATCGTTTACGAAGCCGAGAATGAGCATGCTCGGATACGGTTCATCATTTGGATATCCCTCAATTACCTCGCCTTCCCGGATCACTTTGAGAACCTCTTGATCGGATATTTCCCTTTCGAACATCCGCCTGATAGCGTGAAGGCGAAACTGAATCCTCCTAAGCTTCAAGTTAAGGCTCCTGCATCTGGATTACAGTTTTTGTCCAAAGTCTTTTAGACCTTGAACGTCGGACTGACAGCCACAAATCAAGAGCGAGGGATAAAAACGGAGTCTGGAGACCGGAATCCGGAGGCCGCACCGCATTTTTTCCTGTTCTTTTTTCTGCTTCCTGTCTCCTATTTCCGTTGTTTTTTAACCCCGGTGCAGAGCCGCAGCGCCCCCAGCCCAATTTATTGGGCTTTGCGGGGCGCCGTGCTGGCTTGGGTTTTGTGAAACCCAAATTGGGTCATAATGGGTCATAATTGGGTCAACACGTAGTATAAACCCCTACCTCGTCCTACAGGTGTTAACAATCCTCTACCTACCAGTTCTCGCAAATCACGCTTCGCGGTTTCGCGACTCACCCTGTATAGATCCTGATATTCTCGATTCGTGATCCGTCCGTGCTCTCCAACGTACAACACCGCCTCTATCTGTCGTTCGTTCAACCCTTCGGTCCACGTCGGCCGCGCTGCTACCTCCTCCATGAACCGCTGGCCGGGTCCCATCAGCGTCACCCGGAACTCGCTTCCTATCTCTTCGAACAAGGGCCTGGGCAGGCCGTGACCTTCCATCGCCAGGGCCATGCGTCGGATCCCGGTGCCCAGACGCTCGATGTAGCGGCTTCCCAGGTCTCGGAACACCCCCACGATGATGGGGTTGCGCAGCACAGACTGGGACTCAAGCCGCCGCATCTTCTCCAGCGAGACCCCTGGCGGCGGCAGACCCGGGCTATACACCTCAATCCGGTCGTCGAACATGAAGACCCGGATCCGCTGCCCGCGCCGGCTGTAGTCCCGATGCACCACAGCATTGACGATGGCCTCTCGCACCGCCTCTTGAGGATATTCTCGATATTCTACCCCTACAAAACGCTCGATGCGTCGCCCTACTTTCATATGACGGTAGATAAATTGCTCCGCATCGTCCACCAACCGATAGAGAGGACCTCGCAGGTCCCGCCGATCAATGTAGGTCACCACGTCAGTGCCCTTAAAGCGAACGCATACCACCTCGGCCTGCCCGATAAACCGCTGGGGGTCTTCGGCGAAGAGCATCACCCCCGCGTTGGTTGGCACCCACCGCCCATTTTCCCTTACCACACAACCCAGACTATGGAGCACCTCCTCGGCTGACAAGCCCAGGGACTGACCGCTTGTCTCCTCCCGTCGGCGGACGTAGGTCACAATCAACCGCTCTGACAGGTCAGAGAGGGTCGCACCCCGGCAGGGCACCGCCTCAAAACCGCCCTCGCTTCCCTCGATGTACAGTCGCCGCACCTCCTCATCCTGGGCCTCCCGGTTACTGGAGCCCACCCGGATATAGGGGCGTGTTTCTCCGCTTACCAGATAGGGCTTGTGCGCACCGTGGGGGCACTTTACTACCACGAACTCCATGCCCTTATAGGTGACGAACTCGATAGTTGGCATCACATCTAAGGAACAGCGAGCACGGAGGATATTGACGACCCCCTCTTCAATCCTCTGGGGGTTGGAAACTCCCACCAGCCGCCGTGTGCCGTTCTCTACACCGAAGACGATGATACCACCACGGGTGTTGTAAAAGGCGGTGACTAGCTTGGCCAGGTCGGAGGAGGAGGGCATCTCCTGCTTGAACTCCAATGTCTCCCCTTCCCGCTGGTTGATCAGTCGTTCGAACTCCCCAGACTTCATCTTAACACTCTTTTGACGGCTCATTGAGCTAACCCCCAAACCCCACCCCATGCAGAACAAGCTCTACAAATTAGGAGCGAGGGATAAAAACGGAGTCTGGAGACCGGAATCCGGAGGCCGCACCGCATTTTTTCCTCTCTCCGGTTTCCTGACCCCTGTTTCCGTTATCTTTTTACGCAGAGCAAGCTCCCCCAGCCCAATTCATTGGGCGATTTATCGCCGCGCTGACCTGTTTCTGTTTGCCCGCTTAGCTCATGGGCCATTATGCATATCGTCATGTTGGGGATCTGCCGTATATCCAGATGGTTTCCTTATTGAGCATTAGGGCAAACCGCCCCTTTTGTGAGCTCAACCTTTCCCACTCTTCTACGGTGTAGACCAAAGCTTCGGCTGGAACGGGCAGCTCGGTCAGGTCCCATTGGGTCGCCCGCCTTTCAAATGGCTGCTCAGCCCGATCCACCACGATGATCAGGTCCAGATCGCTGCCGACTCCCCAATCCCCGCGGGCATAGGAGCCGAAGTAGCCTATGCGGAGGATCTCAGGCCGCTTCGCGGCGATCTTCCGAGCCCAGCGGCGCACCGCCTGATCCACGGCTTGGACATCAGGCCATCTGAGCACGGGCGAACTCAAAGACCTCACAGGCATAGCGGATCGCCTCCTGGCTCTGCAACGGACCGTAGTGTTCAAAGGGTGCCCCCTCGGGATGGCTGTTGGGATAGCGGGGTGGGATGTAAAACGAATCGAGAACTCGAGCCTTCTCGATCAGCTCATCCGCTACTGTTACTACCTCTGGAAGCTCCTGAAGAAGCCGGGCGATAACATGTCCCCAAGCCTCTTGTCCGAGATAGAGGTGCAGGCCCTTGACCGCTTTCTCTGCTGCCTGCTGGGCCGCAAAGCAGGCCCACTCATGTCGTCCAGCACGACGGGAGTCTTCCGCTTGTTCTAAGTCTCTTTTAGCTTGATTGAGCCAATCCCAAGCCCGATTAGGCATCTCGTCATCACCCATTGTAACATCAATGGCATTAAGTCATGAACTACCTTAAAATACGAAATTTCTGGGTTAAGAGTCTTACGCCCCCAAGGGAGGCGGGCTACAGCCCAACTCATTGGGCTTTACGGGGCGATTTATCCCCACGCTGACTATCCTATCCCCTGAACCAGGGGCACTGTCATACCTAAGCGGCCTCTCTGTATTTGATAAAGCCGAATGTCACCCCATCCCTTTGCGCTGCCGCTATAAGCTTGTGTACCGTCCTTGATACTTCAATTTCCACAAAGGACTCCCCGCACTGTCTACATACCCAGGCCGGGACATCCCTAACCACCAGGATATTTTCCTCTCCCATCTCATAAGCAAGATTGGTCCTTCCTTTAACCATCTCTCCTTTACACAAAGGACACTTCATTAGATTCTGCTTGTATCCAACCCAGCTTCAGGTAGAGGATCTGCCGAGAATAAGACCACTCCCTCTGCTGTCATACGATCGATTCTCCCCTTTAGTCCTTCGTATTCCTCCTCTGAATATAGATGCGGCTCAAGCAGGGGGATGTCCAACACCCTTTTAGCTATAGAGAAGCCGTCCTCCCTGCGCTGGCCTTTGTATACCACGAGAAGATCTACATCACTGGCTACGGTGTAGCTGTCCCGACTGTATGAACCGAACAACACCACACGCCGAAGGGGAAGTCTCCTCTCTAGCTCCTTCACCCCCTCCTTAAGTTTTCTGATCAGAGCTTCTCGGTCAAATTTCGGCCAGAATATCCGAACAGAACTTGAAGACTCTTTCCGCATGCCCTATAAGCCTCCTGGCCTCTTCTGTTGTGTATCGGGTTCTCGGGGAGCCCGAAGGATGGGCGTTGGGGTATCCGGTAGGGATGTAAGCCTTATCCAACTCTAAAGCCCCATTGAGCAATTCCTCTGGGATATGATGCCTTTTCGCCAGCTCCTTGAGAAGATCAGCCACCGAATGTCCCCATGCCTCTGCTCCCATCCTTTGAAAGACCGCCTTGACAGCCTTTTCAGCAGCTTGTTGAGCGGAGAAGCAGGCCCAGTTGTAGAAACCACCCTCCAGATCATTTAACGCATGCTCCAAATCGCCTTCCGCTTCGTCCAGCCAGTCTTTACTCCGCTCCATCTTAATGCTCCCTGCCTCTTCAATTGTGGCTTATCTTAGAATAGGGTTCGGGTGCTCCCGGATGACCCTCTCCACCTCAGGACGTATCAACAGTCCCCCTTCCTCTATCCTTTTCCCTTTATCCTTATCTGTATTATCTTGAAGTCGTCCCTGCTATAAGCACCTTGTGCCTCTTCATAGTTTGCTCCAATTGAAGTTGCAGCCTTTGCCAGTTGATACCTTATAACATCATTTTCCTTGGAATACTTTATTGTCCTAGTGAGCTAAAGTACCTAAAAAGTCAAGTGCCTAAAGTGGGAAGTGCCTAAAGTGGGAAGTGCCTAAAAAGTCAAGTGCCTAAAGTGGGAAGTGCCTAAAGTGCCTAAAAAGTCAAGTGCCTAAAGTGGGAAGTGCCTAAAGTGCCTAAAAAGTCAAGTGCCTAAAGTGGGAAGTGCCTAAAGTTGACAAAACCAGAAAGCTTTAACTTTGAACTTCGCATTTCACACTTTTAGCTTCCTTACCGCTTCGGCCGATTGAGGTAAAAATCGCTAATAATTCACTGCATTCTTTGTAATCTGCCTTAATCTTTTCTAAGGGAATTAAACCGGCTTCCATGATAATTTCCAACCAATACTGAGTTTCACTAGCTTCCTTCTCGCATATCGATATTTTATTGTGAAAATCAGGAGCGCTGACTGCTCTATTCGCCTCTCTATAATTAGCACCAATAGATGTTCCCGACTTAACAATCTGATAGCGAATCACGTTTCCTTCTGCCGTATTCGGAAGCTCTGCGCTCACCTTGATTATTCTAATAGCAAATTGTTTGGTCCGCTTCTCTAACTTTTTCGCAAAGTCTTTGTTGTCCAATTTCTAACTTTTACCAAAAT